>JBGOWQ010000106.1:0-5241 GCA_041478715.1 Thermodesulfobiota bacterium
AGAAAGACCGGGCAGAGGGCCAGCAGGATCAGGCATTCAACCCAAGGTGCAAGGAACCCCAGGGTGGGGTCGGCCATGAACAGCAACTGTCGCATGGCGTCCAACCCCAGGGTCAGGGGAATGACGGAGGCCGCAGCCGCACCCCAAACTCCCAGGCTGCGCACGGGAAAATAGAAGCCGGAGACGAGATAGACCGGTTCTTGCAGCATATTCGAAAGATTCCAGGCTTCCCGCCCGGACAACAGGAACAGGGAAGCGAGCAGCATTCCCACACCGTACAACGCCACCATCGCCAGGAAGAAAACCAGAACTACCAGCCATAGGTTAGATACCTGATACGTCACCCCGAAGATCAGACTGCCGACCAGGATCACGAACGTCGCCCGGATCGTGGTGGCAAACAGACCGCCGATGCCCATCCCCAACAGGATGGCCATCGGAGAGGCCGGAGCCATGATGCACAATTGCAGGTTGGCCGTCTCCTTCTCCCAGTACCATTGCGCGGCCATGCTCCACAGGACATTCAGCCAGTAAGCGGTCATCGCCCCACCCAGCACGACATAGGAGACGAACACCGGGGGTGCATTCATCGCCTTGTAGATGAATACGTAAGCGGCCAGGCCAAGCAGGGGCAATACGCTCTCCGTCACCAACCAGGATAATTCGCGATTGGCGCCAACGATCCGGGGATAGGCCCGCCCGATGATTGCCCGCAGAAACAACTCAGTGCTGCCGGCCATTCGTGCCATCGGACAACCCCCTTCCGACCAGCGTGATGAATACATCCTCCAGAGTGGGCTCCGTGGTATGCATGGTCAACATCGGTAGGGCATGAGCGTTCAGTTCCGAGATCAAAGGGGTCACGGCTTCTTCCCCAGCCAACACGAACTTGAGCAGGGTTCGGTTCTCTTCCAGCGAAGAGCTCAGGGTGAATCCCTTCAACCCCGGCCAGCCCTTCAGCCAATCAAAGGAATTATGGAGACCGTTCAGTTCCACTTCAAACAGGGTCCCGCCGGACACCTGCTTCTTCAGGTTGGCGGGAGAGTCGCAGGCCAGGATCTTGCCGGAGTCAATGATGGCTACCCGGTCGCAGAGCTCATCCGCTTCCGCCATGTAGTGTGTGGTCAGCAGGATGTTCCGCTCCGGATGATCCGCCATCCAGGTCTGGATGTAAGCCCGGATGTCCCGGGCAGCACTGACATCCATCCCCAGGGTCGGTTCGTCCAGAAATAGGATTTTGGGGTCCGTGACGAAGCCCCGGCAGAAATTCATCTTCTGTCGCATCCCGGTGGATAGCTTGGAGATCTTGGTATGGGCATTCGCACTTAAACCGACGATATTCAGCAAGTTGTCGATCCGCTGGAAGGCCACTTTGTAGGGGATGCCGTAAAACTGGGAGAACATCCACAGCGTCTCCCGCACGGTGAGAATGCCATAACCCGAGAATTCCCCCCCGCAGACCATGTTGATGCGCTGGCGGATGGGCAGGAGGTCTTTTGTTACGTCCAGGCCGTCAACCAAGGCCGTACCGGAGGTGGGATACAGCAGGGTGACCAGGATCTTGATTAGAGTGGTTTTTCCCGCTCCATTCGGCCCCAAGAGACCGAAGAGCTCTCCCGGCTCCACCTGCAAACTGACACCGTCCAGCGCTCGGACCGTCTTTTCCTCTTTTTGTTTGCGGCGACTTTTGCCGCGGAACTCGCGTGCCAGGTCTATGGTTTCAATCGCGTACGACAACTTACACCGGTATCCTTTCTTTCCTTCTCCATTTCAAGTACAACGCGCATTCCATCCGTTTGCGCACCAGCTGGCAACCTATCAGGTCAGGCTGGCGTAGGTCTCCTGTCAGCAAGTGCGCATTGGCGTGACAACCGCCGGAGCATAGATTGCGCGCCCAGCAGCGGCGACAGGCCGGTTTCTCCCGATAGCTCAAATGGCTGAATTCCTCCACCACTGGTTGATTGGTAATCCCCTACTCCACGTTTCCCAGCATGAACTCCTGCCGGCCAACGAATTGGTGGCAGGGATAGAGATCCCCGCTCGGTGTGACCGCGAGATACTCGGCTCCCGCACCGCAACCGGCCAGCTTCTTGGAGAGGCAGGAGAGGCCGGCGGTGTCCACTTCAAAATGGAAGAAATGCAGGGGGCGGCCTTCTTCTTCTCTTCGAGCAATCTCCAGCACCAACGCTTCGTATTCGCCCAGCAGGGCGGGGATCTGTTCCTGTCTTAGGGCATAGGGCTCCTTGGACAGTGCTACCACCGGTTCCATTGAGATCTCTTGGTAACCAAGATCGTGCAGGTGCAAGGTGTTGGCACGAAAATCCAAGGTGTCACTGGTGTACGTCCCTCGCAGATAATATCGCTGAGCATTCCGACTGCCCAGGAATTGCTGGATTCGAGCCAAAACGAGCGCATAGGAACCCTGCCCATTCGCGAAGGTGCGCATCCGGTCGTGATCCGCGGGCCTACCGTCGATGGATAGCACCACTCGCATCTCTTCCCGGTTGCAGAATTCGGTGATTTCCTTTGTCAAAAGCAGGGCGTTGGTGGTTAGCGTGAAGCGGATTTCCTTGCCCATCTCGCCGGCTCTGCGCTTGCCGTACTCGACTGTCGCCTGCAAGACTGCAAAATTCAGTAGGGGCTCTCCTCCGAAGAAGTCAACTTCCAAACGGCGGAGGGGACCTGCGTGCCGCAACAACAGTTCGATGGCTTGCTGTGCCACCGCCAATGGCATCAACCCACGTGGGCCGGCGAAGGAGCCGGTAGTGGCAAAACAATAGCGGCACCGCAAGTTGCAGTCGTGGGCCAGATTCAAGCACAACGCCTTCAGATGCGGAAACGTTGTGGTCGGGTAAGCCGCGACGGGGTCCGGATTCAGCAGTTGGCCTTGCTGGTGGAACTCTTCTAGCTCGGCCAGGGCTGCGGCGGTTGCCGCGCCATATTCAGTTGTGGTTCGGAAAAGGGACTCCTCCAGATTGTATTCTGCCCCCCAATGCAGCAAGGAATACGCTACAGGGCTGAGGGCAAAAAGGGAGGATGAAGAACCGTCAAAGAGAAAACGGTGGCCTCCCAGCTCGAAGAGGTGGACTCGTCCCTCTTCCCAGGGAAGAGGAAGCATGAGTATCCTTCTCTAGTTCGATTTACCGGTCAGAGACTGGACGCTCGCAAGCTTGGTTGGCCAATGTGCAGCTGGTCTTGCAAGCAGATTGACAGGATGAGGAGCAATCGCGGCAATCCCGCAGATCCCACAGGTCCTGCCTGGGAGCGTCGATCAATTGTACGTGTTTCGTTGGCTGCTTATCCTTGCGCATGAGCATCACCCCTCAAGATTGAAACAAAACGGTAGCATGGTGATTGGATTCGCGCAAGGGATGGAAGGTTCGTGTGCTGTCGGACGATGTGGGCCATCCGGCGAGCGCTTTTATTTGGCCGGAACCATCACCCGATCGCAGCAGACGAGGTCGCAAACGTCGCTGCAGCCACACACCTGGTCCACCACAATCACCAGACCGCAGGCTTTGCAGGCGTATTTGCTCCCCTTAGCTATGCTCTTCTTCGCCGGACTCTTTTTGATTGGAGTTTTCTTGGCAGCGACTTTCGCTGGGACCGCTTTCTTCGCCGGAACTGTTTTCTTGGTTGCCAACTTGACACCCCCTTTTGGTATTTCCTTAACGATACTCTTTCTTTCCACAAATTATGCCAGAAACGGTCGGACAGTTAGGAAATTCTTTTTATCGGAAGATGTTACAGTATACGGAAATACGACAGCATCTTTTGCGAGGTGATGGTGATGGAGAAACTGGAATTACTGCGCAAGGCAATCCTCAAGGAGATATCGGCCAACGAGTTTTATGCGTCGGTAGCTGCAAGGATCACCAACAAGGACGGCAAACGCATATTCCTGGAACTGGCCCACGAGGAAGAGAAACACCGGCAGACCCTAGCGGAATGGTTCCTACGAGAAACCGGCGCGTCCTACCAGGTGGATCCCACCGAAGTACGACCCCTCTTCCATTTCCCGGAAGAGGCCGTGCTCAGCCAATCCACCGCCCTGGAGGCGCTCAGCGTCGGCATCCAGTCAGAGCGGGATTCGGTGGAATTCTATACCTCTTTCCGTCTGCAAGTAGAAGACGAGGCCGGCAAAGATCTGCTGGCCGGTTTGATCAGCTTCGAGGAGGGTCATTTCCTCAAACTGCAAAGAGAGTACGACCAAGTTTTGCACCACTTCTATTGGATCTAACGATCCGTGTTTTAGGATAGGGGTTGGAAACGACCGGCTGATAGCCGGTCGTTTCCACTTTCGGAAGGACGGGAACCGTTTGCTACAATAGGGGAGCATGACCGAGGAAAAGCCGCACGTCCATATCGCGATAGAGGGTCCCATCGGTGTGGGGAAGACATCCTTGACCATTCTGCTGTCCTGGGAACTGAACATGAAAGCCTTCTTCGAGCCGGTGGAAACCAACCCCTATCTGTCCGATTTCTACGCCGATCTGGAAGGGTACGCCTTCCCCACCCAGCTGTTTTTTCTGGTGCAGCGGTTCCGCAAGCAGCTTCGCCTGCAAACCCTGAAGCGGACCAGAGCCGTCGTCTCCGATTTCTATTTCCAAAAGGACCTGATCTTTGCCGATATGACCCTCCGGGGTCGCGACAAGGACCTCTATGACCGTCTGATCGGCGAAATGCTGCCCTGGGTAGAGGAGCCGGACTTGATCATTTATCTCGATGCGCCGCTGCCATCGCTGATGGACCGCATCCGTCGCCGCTCGCGCAAAGCGGAAACGCTGATCCGGGAAGACTACGAGGAAGCCTTGGCCCAGCAATACCATGAGTTCTTCCACGATTTCCAGCACGCCCCGATGATCCCAGTGGATACCACTTTTTTGGATTTCGTCAACCGGGAAGCGGATAAAAAGACCGTATTGCAGATCGTGAAGGGAGCCCTGCGTTGATCCAGCTCCCTTCCGCCCCCTTGGTGGCCATTTCCGGCAATATCTCCGTGGGGAAATCCACCCTGGCAGAAATCCTGGCAGCCCGCTGGGGGTGGGAGTTGTTCAAGGAACCGGAGGTATCCAACCCGTACCTGGCCGACTACTACCACCAGCCCCATCGCTGGGGATTCCACTCCCAGATGTTCTTCCTGCTGGAACGGTACAAAGGTCACCTGAAGCTGCAGCAACAGGGAGCGAACGCTCTCTTGGACCGGAGCATCTACGAGGATGCTGAAGTCTTCGCCTACTC
>JBGOWQ010000020.1:0-10563 GCA_041478715.1 Thermodesulfobiota bacterium
GAGTCTGACGATCGAGATCGATACCGAATTTCAGCGGGTGTTGGATCTACCGGCGGATCCGTCCTAGACCGTGTTCCATACCGGGCTTTGAAGGGTGCCCTGGCGGAATCGCGATCCGGGCCTTGCGCAGTTAGGCAATGCTTTTGTTGCGGGCGGTAGCCGAGTATCCCATCAGCGTAATGCCATAGAGGATGCCGTAGAAACCGAAGATCCACATCAGGGCTAGGAACCCGCTCACCCAATTCAGCACCAATAGCAACGCACCAAAGATGATGGAGAAAATGCCGGCAATGGCAAGCAAGGCCACTCCTCCCCCTTTCACGCCGCCGAAAAAGGCTCCTAAGAACTCGAATAGACCGGAGACGATCGCCCAAATCGCGATGAAGATATAGATAGTAAATCCAGCTAACACCGGATTGAAGAGCACGATCGTTCCCGCGGCCAAACTAATGATCCCCTTGAACAGGAATATCCACCAGCTCTTACCGGCCTTAAGCATCCCAACGAGAGCCACAACACCGGCAACCAAAGCGAAGATACCGAAGGCTAGAATCAGGATTTCCGCGACGTTGATTGGCCAGATAAAACTAGCGATGCCGAATAGCAGATAGATGATACCTAAGAGTAGGAACACCCACCATTGACCCTGAGGGGCCTTTGCTTCCAAGACTGCTGACATGAGTCCGCTTCTCCTTTTCCCAAACTAGAATAGGGTATTATATCGCATTCCAAGCGAAACGATAAGGCCTGTAGTGACTCTAACCGGCTTTGGAAAAGGCTTGTGAAACAGCCGACCGAAGAAAAACCATACCCCAGGCGGAAGGCGGATAGATCCTGCTGCTATAGGGGATCTACCGGTGGGTGAAAGTGTGGTTCCCGGTAGCGCCGATACCCTTGGGTGAAACTCTTGCTTAGGAGCGCGCGTGCGGTGGGATTCCGTTCCGCTCGATCGATCGCCAGATCCGCCAGAAGCGGCAATAAGAGTGAGAATATGGATACCCATAGGATGGAGAATCGCCATTTTCCCCTACCCCTTGTCGGCCAGAAGGAGAGCGGTATGGAAGCGACGAGCGCCACCAGACGCACCACGGAAGTCTGAATCGAGCGGCTGGGACAGATGTTGATACAGCGTTGGCAACCCTGACACCCCAGTGTCCAGTGGGGGAATCCTTCCCTCATGTGAATGGCTTTCGCAGGACAGGATTGGGCGCATAGGCCACAATGCGTACAGGTCTGATCCGCTACATAGAGCTTACCCAGACCGCGCCGGCCGAACCATCGATAGAGCATGCCAAGAGGAACTGCCCAACAGCGGACCGCGAAAGAGCAGGGCCGGCAACGGACATCGCTTGAGATCAGCCGGGCTGCTATCGCCCGGACCTGCGCGTCCGATTGCTGGAAAAGCCGCTCCTGGTCATCGGGAGCCATCGCGTTTAAGAACTGGGTTATGTTGGATGGATACGGGACAACATCAGTCAGATGCACCAGGCATCCTTTTCGCGCCAATAACCGTTGGGCTTCCCACAACGATTGCCCCTCGTGTCCGGGGATGTGCTTTCGGTTTGGTCCCTTCCCAGCCCAGGCATCTCCTACCACAGCCAGGACGGCGAAGCGGGCTGACCCTTGTGCGGAGAAACGCTGCAGGTATTGGCGCATGATCTGGGGCACCGCCCCGGCATACACCGGGAATGCCAGGACATGAAGGTTGATGGAATCGGCAGGAGGCAGGGGAAGGTGTCGTTGTTCCACAGAGATGAGCGTCACGGCGGATCCGTAATTCTCTAGTTCCTGCTTCAGGATCCTGGCAGCGCGGGCCGTGTTCCCCGTACCGCTAAAGTAATGGATTTGTACCTGCCATGGGACTCTCATCTCATTCCTCCTTGGGGCTGCCACGCCGCCCGTGGCCGTGCCGATGGTGCAAGTCCGGTAGATGGGGGTGCTCGTGGTCCAATTGCTGGTGACGATGCCAGTGGGAGTGGGAAAGCGGAACGGCTGCGCCTTCCTGCGGATGGTGGCCATGGTGTCCATCGTTGTGATGGTGGCGGTGTTCGTGTTCCTGGAAAACGTGTTGATGTAAGTGGGAGTGGTTTTCCGTCGCCAGCAACCAGGCTCCTATCATCATAAACGGAAGGGAAACCCAAAAGAATGCATTGGGCAGTTGGCGGAAAATTGCAAACGAAAGGACGGCGCCGACGAAAGGTGCCGCACTGAAGAAGGTCATCGCTCGCGTAGCACCCAAGTCACGCATGGAGAAGATGAAAAAGACCAAAGCGCTTCCGTAACTGAGGAAACCCAGCAAGATGCCGAATAGCCAACCTTGCCACAAAGGGAAAGCCTGGCCGAACAGGATCGCCAGACCCAAGCTGATCGTTCCGGCAACAATCCCCCGAAAAGAAACCAACATTAAAGGATCCTTGACGGACAGATGTCGGCTGACATGATTATCAAAACCCCACAAGAGGTAGGCTGCCACCACAGCCAGAGTGCCCAGTGAAAATCCCCAGGGCGAGGTCATATCCAGCGAGAGCAAGATGCTGGCGCCCGTGACCACCAAGATCGAAAACCAAGCCCTTCGACTGACATGCTCATGGAAAATCCAGACACCCAACATCGCTGTCGCTACCCCCTCGAAATTGATCAGGAGAGAAGCGGTGGCGGCCGGTGTAGAGCGCATACCGAACATCAGCACAATGGGAGCCAAGACACCACCCACTAGAACGGATGCGGTCAGCCATGGCCATTCCCGTACATTTAAGCGGGCTTCTTTTTGGGCTTGGCCGGAGACATGCCAGCCAAATCGCAACAAGCTCACGCCCAACCCTGCTCCTAGATAGAGCAGGGAGGACATCACAATCGGTTCCACCTTCTCCAACAATAACTTGGTAAACGGAGCGCTGGCCCCGTACAGTACTGCCGCAAGCAGGACCAATAGGATCGGTTTCCATCGGGAACGCATCCCCGCTATTGTAACCGGGACGCTGGCAGAAGTCAGGATTGCAGAAATCAGGATTGCAGGGCGCAGATGCTGGAAAACCAGCATTGGAGCTCGCAAGATCGTCGCAGCGGAATGCGGGTTTTTGAGGGGGATGGGATGGTGATTCGATCCGTTCCATCGAACCTTGTTTGCAGTGGAACCATTTTCTCGTTAGTCTTTTCCTTTGGGATTTTCCGACGGAGCCAAACCACGATGCTTCAGCTCGTAAGGATCGAAAAGCAGTATCCTAATCAGGTTCTCTTCTCCGGTGCGAACCTGACCGTCTCGTTGGGTGAACGGATCGGATTGGTGGGTCCCAATGGCGCGGGCAAGACAACCCTGTTGCGCATCATTGCCGACTTGGAACCGATCGATAGTGGGGATGTCGTTTTGGTGAAGGGTACCACGATCGGATATTTGCGCCAGGACGTAACCGAAGACCCGCACGATTCCATTCTGGAAGAGGTTCTTTCCGCTCGACCCGAAGTGGGGAGATTAGAACGAGACCTACACCGCATGGCGGAAGAGATCAGTCTTCATCCTCAGGATCGGGAACGCATGGATCGCTACAGCAAGATGCAGGATCAATTCCTCCATCTGGAAGGGGACCGGTTGGAGGTGAAAGCCAAGGCGATTCTCACCGGAATGGGGTTTCCGCCATCCGACCATGGTCGTCCGGTTCGCAGCTATTCCGGTGGTTGGATGATGCGGGTGGCACTGGCCAAGCTGCTGTTGAAACAACCCGATCTATTGCTTCTGGACGAACCGACCAACCATCTGGACTTGGAAGCGATCGCATGGCTGGAACAATTCCTGCGGGACTATCGCGGTACGATCCTGATGGTCTCTCACGACCAGGTGTTTCTCAACCGCAGCGTGGCTCGGATCGTAGAGATTTCCGGCCATCGTCTGAATAGCTACGCCGGCAATTTTGACGCCTACCTGACCCAGAAAACCAGGGAGCAAGAACTGTTGGAAGCGCGCTACCAAAACCAGCAGCGGCGTGTAGATCAGATCGAGCGCTTCATTGAACGCTTCCGCTACAAATCCGGCACCCTTTCGCGTCAAGTGCAAAGCCGGATCAAGATGTTGGAGCGGATGGAACGGGTGGAATTGCCGGAGGAACAGGTACGACGCCTTTCCTTTCGTTTACCGCAACCCAACCGCTCCCACCAGCAGGTGGCCACCCTGGCCCATGTCGTAAAGCGATATGGCACAAATACCGTTTTTTGGGATTTAAACTTCTCCTTGGAACGCGGACAGAAAATTGCCGTCGTGGGTCCCAACGGAGCGGGAAAGTCCACGCTGCTCAAGGTATTGGCGGGGGTAGAACCGATTCAGGCGGGGGAACGGAAAATCGGCGGGAACGTCTCTTTGTATTACTATGCGCAACATCAACTGGATGTGCTGAAGCCGGAATGGACCGTATGGGAAGAGTTGGCCAATGCCGCTCCGGGATTCCTGCCACAGGAATTGCGCAATCTGGCCGGGATGTTCCTGTTCTCTGACGAGGAAGTATTCAAGCGGATTGAGGTCTTAAGCGGAGGGGAGAGAGCGCGGATCGCGCTGGCCAAGATGCTGGCCCGACCGGCCAACTTCCTGGTGTTGGATGAACCCACCAACCACCTTGACATCCTCGCCCGTCAGGTGTTGGCCGATGTGTTGTCGCAGTTTGGTGGCACGCTGATCATGATTAGCCATGACCGACAATTGATCAATACCGTGGCCAATGGCGTGCTGGAAATCCAGTCGGGGAATCTGGCCCGCTACGAAGGGAATTACGATTACTATCGATGGAAGAAAGAGCAGGAGGCCAAAACCTTCTCGGCTGATGCAACAAATCTGACAGATCGCGGGATCAATGAAATTGGCGCCAAACGGAAAACGGAGCGACGGTTGCGCGCGCAAGAATTGCAGGAACGAAGCCGGATTCTGCGTCCACTTCTGTCCGAGCAAGAGGCATTGGAGACTGGCATAGCTCGGCTGGAGCAGGAGAAGGCAGAGCTAACCGCTGCGATCCTCGATCCGGCCATACATGCCGACACAGTAGCGTACCCGGCCAAGTTGAAACGCTTGCGCGATCTCGAGACGGAATTGGAGAAGCAACTGGCGCGGTGGGCGCAAATCGCGCAACAGGTGGAGGAAACCAAGGGGAATTCGTAGAGTTCCCCTTGAACCTAGGATGGCTGGACCCCGCTTTGACCTGCGAGATGCAACGTGGAGTGCAAAGCGAGAAGACGAACGGTCTTTGCCTAGTCTGCAGAACGGATTACCAGCCGCGAATCAGTTGTTGAAATTCCTCCACGTCTAATTGGTCGTAAGAGAAGGCTTTTCTCAGCAGGTTTGCGGGGACGAATTTGTCGAACTTCTGCATGGGAGGAGCCTCGTTTGGCCCCAACAACTCCTCTGGTGCGATCCCTCGTTGGCTCAGGTTGATCAGTTTTGCCCGCAGCTCTTCCGGCCCGCCCTTTTCCATCTTGATCACCAGGTAATCAGAGGGCATCCCTTCGATGCTCTTAATCCCCAACTCTTGCCCGCACAAGTGCCGCAGCGCGCGTTTTAAGGTGCGATAGGAGCGCGTGCCCATCCAAGGAAAGATGGCGTAGGTCTGACCGCCTTGGGGCAGGATGTAGTTTGTATCTAAACCGGCACCGCGAGCCAAATTGCGGGCCTCCATCAGCCGTTTTCTGGCATGCGGCTGAAGATACGGGTATTCGGTGTCCTCGAACAGGATTTGGCGCATGCGTTGCTTAATCCGCGTGTGGATGATGCCATAGGGACCCGGCCAGGCAACGAGGGCTTTCCCCTTCACCCCTTTCACGAAGATGTACTTTCGCTTGAGGTCGACTTCCAAAACCTCCCAGGTTCGCCCGGCCAAGCCGAAACGTTCTCCCGGCGGGGGAGGATAGGCAATGCTGCCGATCTCCCGCGATTCCTCCTTCACCGAATACTCTTCGTCGTCCATAAACACCGCGTAGAAGCGGAAGTTGTTGGTGATTGTCTCTCCGATCAGACCGATAATTAAACCGTCCTCTTCCGTCTTTTGCAGGTGTTCAAGAGTCAACAAATGACGCAGCAGGGTCAGGTAGTCGTCTTGCGAGACATGATGGAAGGGAGGCAACGGAAGAACCCTTTCCGCCAGCCTGGCTGGCTTCATCTCACCCATGGAAGCCAGAATGCTCATCGTCTGGTGGTAGAGAAGAGAGAATGGGTATTTGATGTCCCGCATCGGTTCGATCCAGCGCTCTTCCAGATAGAGTTGGATGATGGCAATGCCCTGTAATAGCTGCCAGGGGATCTGGTCAGGCAACAGCTCAGTACCCAGCGGTTCCTCTTCCCCGACTACCATCCACAGCTCCGCGGGATTCCCGCGACGGCCGGATCGTCCCAAGCGTTGCAGGAAAGAGGAAATGGAGTACGGCGCGTTCAGCTGCACCACTCGCTCCAGTTGGCCGATGTCAATCCCCAGTTCCAGTGTGACTGTCGCTGCAATCACGGTGGGCGTATAAGGATCTCGCATACACTCCTCCGCCGCCTCCCGCAGCGGCGCGGAGATGCTGCCATGGTGCATGTGGTAAATGTCCGGCGCGTTGTGTTTCTCCGCAACCATTCGCAGGGAAGCCAGCATCGATTCCGCTTCTTCTTTCGAGTTGGAAAAAATCAACGCTTTTCGGTCCCGGGTGGCGTCGAAAATATATTCATAATAGGGATTGGTCGCGTTCATGGCCGAACTGCGATCCTCAATCTCCGCAGCACGCTTGCTTTCCGGTTTGTGCCCGGCCAGAGTGGGCAAGAAGAAGTGCTCTGCGGCCAACCGGATCTTCCTCTCGCTAGCTTTGACTTGCGGCGTGACGACAGCCCGCTGTGTACCGGCGCGCAACCAATCCTCGGCCGTCTGGTAGTTGCCCAGGGTGGCAGAGAGACCAATTCGGCGGGGTTCCGCTTTCAAATACTTGCGCAAGCGCTCTAGTTGGCAAAGTACTTGCCGGCCGCGATCCGAATTCATGAAGACGTGCACTTCGTCGACCACTACGAATCGCAAGTCACCGAATAGCTTCACCAGCTCCGTTTTTTTGTTCATCAGGAGCGATTCCAGCGATTCCGGTGTGATCTGTAACACACCGCGCGGGTGCTTGGCCAAACGATTCTTTTCGCTTTGCGCCACATCACCATGCCAGTGCCAGGCGGGGAAGTTCGCCTCTTTTAATAGGTCGTTTAAGCGCAGGAATTGATCATTGATCAAGGCCTTGGTGGGACCGATATAGAGCACTCCTAAGGAATCGGGGGGATCCTGCTCCATCAAGGTCAGGATAGGCAAGAATGCCGCTTCTGTCTTGCCGGAAGCCGTTCCGGTCGCCAAGAGCAGGTGGGCGTCGGTTCCAAAGATCACCCGGCAAGCTTCCACCTGCACTGCTCGCAGCTCGGTCCACCCGCGGCTGTAGATGAATTCCCGGATGAAGGGAGCCAGCTGGTAGAAGGGGTGGTCTTTGTCGGTCATAGTTTGAACTCCGCGAACTGGGAGGAGGATTCCTGTTCGGGATCCTGGCCTTGGCTGGTTGGTTTGAAATCCGCGCCTTCTACCAATTGCTCAAAAGTGATCTGCGGGTTCTGCCGAAGCAGATCGAGCACGGCCAGGAAATCGCGTACGACTTCCCGCGGCGTGAGCAGCTCCTGAGCGCCAAGACGGTTGACCACTTCCTGCATGAACCGCTGAATCTGGGAGGCAGAAAGACTGGCGGGCAAACCATGGTGAATGTTGTAGACGTCGCTCAGCCGCGTCAACAATACGAAGATTTCTTCGTGGGACAACACTTGTAGACGGAGAATGGGTCCGGAAGTGTCCTTCAGGCCATCCTGGCGGAATCGGCTCTCCTGCAGGCGGGTCCGCAACGCTTCGTATGAGTACAAACCACGGCGGGGATCTTCCAGGAATTGCGAGGTGCCACCGACAAGGATGCCGAGGTGCTCGGCTTTGCCTTGCAGGGTGTCGTTGAACAGGGTCAGCAGTTTTTCGTAATTGTTGGTTCGAGAGATGGTATGAGCAATCTTGTAGAGATTGGCCGCCTCGTCCAGCAGAAATAAAAGGCCCTGGTAGCCGACAGCGGTCACAAAATTGGCCAGCAGCTTGAGGGTATCGTACCAGCTGTCATCATCGACGATCACCCGTACCCCCAGAGCCTGACGGGCCTCGGTCTTGGTAGTGAACTCTCCGCGCAACCAGCGCAAGGCAGCATCTTTTTTCTCGTCGTTGCCTTCCTGGTAGCCACGCCAATAGGAGGAGAGGACGGTAGCGAAGTCGAAACCGTGCACCAGCCCTTCCATCGAGCTGGCCAGCTCCAGGATGCGGTTATTTACTTTGCTGCTGAACTCGGGGCTGGCCGGGTCGAGGATGCTTTCCCGCTGCACCAGAGCGAAAATATCGGAAATCCATCGCTCCAACACCGCTGCCAGTGCTCCACCGTCCGGCCGGGTCTTGGTGGACAGATTGTGCATCGCTTCGCGGTAGGTGGCCAAGCCTTCGCCGTTGGATCCCCACAGCCGTCGTTCGGGCGAAAGGTCCACATCTGCCACGACGAAGTTGCGTTCCAAAGCATAGTTGCGTAACAGCTGGAGCATGAAGCTCTTACCCGAACCATACCGTCCGATCAAAAACCGGAAGGCTGCTCCACCGCTGGCGATATTTTCCAGGTCGGACAGCAGCGCGGCGATCTCGTCTTTGCGGCCGACAGCGATGTATTCCAATCCCACGCGAGGGACAACGCCGGCGGCCAACGAATTGAGAATCGCGGTGGAGAGGCGACGGGGTACTTTTACTTCAGCCATAGCTAGATCATAGCAAGCAAGCGGCTAACTTCGCTGCGGCTGGTCTGGTCGAATCGAGGTTGGTCTCCATCGGACAGGATCAGGATGTCTCCCAGCGTATCCAGAGCCAACTCGTTGATCGAATCCAGCAGCACTTGCGGCATCAAGGAATTGGCTTTGGCAATCCGGGCCAATTCCTCTTCCACCCGCTCGCCGGCAAGGATCGCCGCCAAGGTTGCCGCCTGCACGGGAGTCAGGGTTCGACCGAACGAGGCCCAGTCTTCTGACAATCCTTCCACGGGGACCGGCCCGACCGCTGCTTCTTCCGTCGGCTCCGGTTCTTCCAATGGTTCGAATTCCTCTATCTTGAGCATCTCGCGTACTTGGTCGGATTCTGCCACCAGCTCCTGGATTTTACCCAGATCGATCTCCACTCGGGGCCTGAGAATCACCCGGTCGGAAATCGAGCGGAGAAACTGATCCAGCTCCTGACGGACTCGTGGCTCCAGCGACCCGCCGCCGATCCGCTCGGGGAATTTTCTCAATTCTCGCAAGCGATTCTCTGCATGCCTAAGCACGGCGGATAAAAACGACCGGAAGGGGGTGGAGTCCGAGTAGGGTCGTGCTTCGCCCAAGCGAATCCGGCAGGACTCCCCCAGGTAACGGGCTCCGCCAAAGGGATAGCGTTCAAAAACGCGAGTCGCATCCGGTTGAAACCGTGCCAGTAAGTCTTTTCCGTCTTGGGCCAGAAGGAAGCGATCCATGGCTGCCACGGCGCCTGGCAGGAATCTTGCCATGGCTTCCGCTCCCCCTTGCTGATAGAAACGACTTTCGTGCAGGCGGAGGCCGGACAAGCTTTCCAACAGGCCTAATGGAAGTGACGAGAGATCCCGGGCATAGTGGGGAAGGATCAAATCAGGAAAGGGAACGATAAATTCATCGGCCGCCTCTCGATAAGAAGCCAGGGGATCCGGTTGTTGGTGTAGCACGGCGAAATCAACCGACCAGTGCAACAATGTCATGTCCAACTGGGGCCAGGTGTTTCGGTAACTGCGCCAGAGCGAGTGGAGCTGGAGAGCCCCATCTTGGGTTGAAACGACCCCGATTCGGTTGATGATTTCGTACGCGCGCAGCAGGATGTACGAGAGGCTGGTTTCGCACAATTCCCCGGTCTGCATGCGCGACCGCCAATAGAGGAACCAGCGCCCCTGCAATTCACTCAAGTCTGCGTGCAGAGGGAAGTCGGGGGCAAAGGGGACAAATTGTGCTTTCTGGACGGGCCGATCTTGCCAGGACTGGGCTTCCGTCAAGAAATCACGGCTCGCCATCGCCCTACGTTCGGTGCGAGGCGCATCCAGCTTTGCGTTTGGCTGCAGTTCTTGCCGGATTGGGATCGGCATCGCTCCGGCATCTGGGCCGCTGCCGAGGGAAATCTCTGCCGGCCGTACGGCGAAAGAGGAAGCGTGGGCCGCATCCCACTGGTATCGGCGCAGCGTTGGCAACGGTTGAACACCCGGATTCCTCACTCCTTGCTGCCAGACGGCGGAGAAGGTGGGCACACCGAATATCTGTGACATGGCTTGACGGGTTTGAGGATTGCGGAGAAATTCCAGTGAGGCAAACGTCCCCAGGGTCAATTTCCGCGGGTTGCCCAGCAGGCCGCGGTAAAGACGGGAAGACGCCGACTTGATCAACGTGTCCGCTTCCAGCAGCAGCAGAATGCTCCAATCCAGGTGCGTTAAGTCAAACGTAGCCTCCAGCGTCTTGGGCGTAACCAACACCAGACC
>JBGOWQ010000206.1:0-3164 GCA_041478715.1 Thermodesulfobiota bacterium
ATACCGCAACGCTGGCAATAGAGCATCGGGATGGGAGCGCCCCAATAGCGTTGGCGGGAAATCAACCAGTCCCGCAGGCGGTAGTTGATCGTGGCTTTACCCATCCCCCGTTCCTCCAACCAGGCTGTCGTTACCTGGTAGGCTGTACCCCCCCGAGTGCCGGAGAGAGGACCGGAATGAATCATAATGCCGTGTTCGGCGTGAAGGCAAAGGGGGTGAAACCAATCCCGCGAGTGGAGTATTTCCATCGTGGTGCGATAGGCCCGCGCCGGCGGGAGGACGGTTTGGAGTCTATTCAGGATCTGCCGGTCGGCCTCGACCGAATCCAATTCCGCGATCTTACCCGGAAACACGATAGCGAAGCGCTGGCCCACGATGGTGCCAAACCCATCCGGGACCAGGGATTGCGCCAGCAACTGTAGGTATTCGTCCACTTGCGCAGCTCCCTCCAGCTCCACCGTCACTTCCGGAATGCCATTCTCCGGCCGGATTTCGTAAGGGATCCCGCGATCTTGCAGTGCCTGGAAGAAACCAGCGGCTACCGCCTCCGGCCCCACCATGCTCCGGGCTCTCCCGTCCGGACACTCGATTACCGGAACTATGGGTAAACCGTAGCGGATGGCGAAAGCAAAATCGCGCTCGTCATGGGCGGGTACGGCCATGATGGCGCCAGTACCGTAAGTCACCAGCACGTAGTCCGCGATCCAGATCGGGATCCGTTCCCCGTTGACCGGGTTGATGGCGTAGGCTCCGGTCCAGACGCCGGTTTTTTCTTTCTCGGTAGATTCCCGTTCCACGTCAGTCTGGCGGCGGGCGTGTTCCACATAGGCTTCCACTTCGGCCCATTTCTCCGGCACCACCAGCTGTTTCACCAGCGGGTGCTCCGGAGCCAGTACCATAAAGGTGGCGCCCCACAAGGTGTCCGGACGAGTGGTGAAAACGGCGATTTTCGATGTTTGTTGTACGTTGTTGGGGTAAGTCTCATCACTCGTCACTTGCAACTCGTCACTCGGAACTTGGCATTCGAAATGGACCAAGGCTCCTGTGCTGCGCCCGATCCAATTGCGCTGCATCGTTTTTACCCTCTCCGGCCATTCCGCCAGTTGATCCAGGTCGTCCAGTAGGCGGTCGGCGTAGGACGTGATCTTGAAGAACCACTGCTCAAGGTCCTTCTTTTGCACCGGGGTCTGGCAGCGCCAGCAGCCGCCCTCCTCCACCTGCTCGTTAGCTAGCACAGTCTGGCAGTGTGGGCACCAGTTCACCGGCGCCTTCTTCTTATAGGCCAGACCATGTTCCCAGAATTTCAGGAACAACCATTGGGTCCAGTGGTAGTATTCCGGCTGGCAGCTGGCGAAACGGCGGTCCCAGTCGTAGGAGATGGCCAGCATCTTCTGCTGCCGCTCGATGGCGGAAATCGCATCATAGGTCCAATGCGCGGGGTGTAGTCCACGCTCGATGGCGGCATTCTCCGCCGGCATGCCGAAGGCATCCCATCCCATCGGGTGCAGTACATTGTAACCCTGCATCCTCATGAAGCGGGCCATCACGTCGCCGATGGAGTAGGTCCGCCCGTGTCCCATGTGCAAGCCCCCGCCGGAAGGATAGGGAAACATCACCAGGTTGTAGAACTTCGGTTTGCCTTCGTGCACGCCGTTTTCCAGCGTGGAGAGCTCGGTTGCCCACCGCTCCTGCCATTTTCTCTCGACGGTTGGTGCGTCGTATTTTTCCGTTGTCATCTTCAGGTATCTCCTTTGGAAATGAAAAAATCCTTTGCGCCCCAGGGGCGAAAGGATCTCTCACGCGGTACCACCCTAGATTTATTTGGTGGAGCTGACGGGATTCGAACCCGTGGCCTCTTCCATGCCAAGGAAGCGCGCTCCCTCTGCGCCACAGCCCCACACCAAACCTCGTTTGCGCGGTAACGGGCGCCTCCGCAGCGAGCTACTCTGTTCACCCGCCGGGCTCCGGGACGAGTTCGGCTCTGCGCCTACTACTTCCCTTCTTCACCGATGTAGCACTCTATTATAGGAAGCAGCCCTGCAATGTCAAACGGAGAAGCAATCAGGATTCGGCAACCCGTGGTCCGCAGGCAGCGGCCTTTGCTTTAAGAATCAATTCGGGGATGTCGTAACCTTGTTGACTACCTGTAGAATGATAAGGTTCTTTTTGGAAAGGAGGCCAAGTGTAAAGCGAAAACGCTCGGATTTTCAAGGAACGATATGCGATTTTCGATTGAAATTCGCCACTCGAAAATCGTAATTTGCGTTCGCTAGTTCCAGTCGTCTTCTTCGGATAGGATCTGGCGTTGCAGCATCCGTTGCAGTTCAATCTCCCCGATGTCGCCGGCTTCCAGCAGAATCTGGCCGATCAAGCTGCGATCGCGGTCAGCCATTTCTTCCTGCCGGCGCACAGCACGGAGCACGGCACTCTCGTTGAGGTACCCCATCTCCATTCCGATTTCGCCCAGCCGTTTGCGGAGCATTCCCATTCTGTTATCTCTCCTTTTTTCACCCGCCCCGCTCCGCTGTCAAACCATTATTTACTTTAGCATAAAACACACCGTTTGAAAGTCTCTTTCGTCTAACGGGAAATTGACAGAAGGTTGGGTAAGTACCAAAATGGATTCGGTATATGAAACCTAGCGTGGAACCGAAACCCCCCAAGGTCACCAAGCGTGGACGGATTGGGCTAAGGTTTATTTCTATTTTGCTGATATTGGGGGGGGTTGTGCTGGTGATCATCCCCTTTTATCCCGCCATTCGCTATTATCTGTTCCCCTCGCAGCTTTCCTCCCAAGGGGAAGAGATCATCCGGCTTGCCCAGATTCCTCTGCCTCCCTCGCCCACATTTACCCCGACCGATACACTTTCCCCCACTCTGACCGCTTCTTCCACTTTCACTCCTTCCCCGCAGAAACCGAACCTGCCGGAAGGGCCGATGATCATCATCCCCAAGATCGGTCTGGAAGCACGAATCACCCTCACCCTGAGCTGGGATGATTTGATGGCCGGTGTAGGCCACGACCCGAACACGGTGGCCCCGGGGGAAAATGGCGTCTGCCTGCTTTACGGCCACCGTTTCCTGAATTGGACCGATCCCTCCACCGGGTATTTCTACTTGCTGGACAAGCTACAGCCAGGTGATCCGGTGATCCTGTATTGGGA
>JBGOWQ010000186.1:0-3507 GCA_041478715.1 Thermodesulfobiota bacterium
AAAAGCATTAGGCCAGGTTTTTCTCCAAGATCTCCCCTCGGTACGGTCTTCTCTGGAATTTCTGAGACTAGGTCCGGGGGGTCAGGTGCTGGAAATTGGCAGCGGTGTCGGCAATGTGACGGAAGCACTGCTTGCCACTGGCGCTCACGTCATCGGGCTGGAAATCGACCAGCGCTTCCAGCCGGTTTTGACCCAATTGCAGTCCCGCGCTTCCGCTTTCCAATACCGGATTGGCAATGCCAACCAGGAGCAATGGGACGAGATTTTCCAGGGACATTATCAGGTTTTCGGCAATCTTCCCTATTATCTGAGCAGCTCCCTGCTGGAACAATTGCTGGAACGGGAACACCGGTGGGAGCGTGCCGCCTTTCTTCTGCAGAAAGAAGTGGTGGAGCGTCTGGTGGCGAAACCAGGATCCAAGGCCTATTCCGCCCTCACGATCCTGTCGGACTTCCACGCCAAGCTGGAAAAAGGACCGATCGTGAGCCGGCACAGCTTCTATCCGGTACCGCAGGTTGATTCCCAGTTTCTTCATCTGATTCGACGCGACGCACCTCCCGTAGAGGTACCCGACCGCCAGCAATTCGGGCAGCTTGTGCGCGGCGCATTTGCCCACCGGCGGAAAACCTTGCTGAACAACCTGCTTGTGCTCCATCCGGCATTCGACCGAAGCCAGTGGCAGGTCCTGTTGGACCGATGCGGAATCCTCGGCCAACGCCGGGGTGAAAGTCTCACGATCGAGGAGTTCGCCTGCCTGGCGCGGGCACTCGAGGAAAGCGCAAGAACGATTTGATCCTGCAGCGACCTGCTCTTGCCAAGATCAACCTGACCCTCTTGGTGGGCGGCCTTCGCACCGACGGATACCATCAGATGGAATCGGTGATGCAGACGATCGACCTGGCGGACCAAGTGAGAATCCGACCCCTGCGGTGGGGCCTCCACTTGACCTGTCACCCCTCGCCGAGCGTTTCCCCGGAGAGGAATCTGGCCTATCGGGCGGCGGAGCTATTCTTCCGGGCGACTTCGCTGCGCGGGGGAGCCGACATCGTGATCCGCAAGAAGATTCCCGTGGCGGCGGGGTTAGGCGGAGGAAGCGCGGACGCAGCCGCCACCCTGGTCCTGCTCAACGAGATACACGACAATCCCCTGTCACCGGGGCAACTGGAAGAGTTGGGCGGCCAGCTCGGCTCCGATGTCCCTTTCGCCTTGCGGCAAGGGTCCGCATGGGTTACCGGTCGGGGGGAGAAAGTCACTTCCCTGACGCACTCCTCTTCCTTTTATTTGGTGCTGGCAAAGCCGACAGGAGCTTTTTTGTCCACCCGGGACGTCTACGCTCGCTATCAACCGAAAGATTCATCGCCGAACACCCTGGCTGCAATCGTGGAGGCGTTGCAGTCCAACGATGTCGCGGCCATGGCCGGCTTGCTTTTCAACGATTTGGAAGAAACAGCCTGCCAGATGCTTCCCGTTATTGCCGGTATTAAACAGGAGTTTCTCCAGCAGGGAGCTGTGGCGGCATTGCTTTCCGGTAGCGGTCCTACGGTCTTCGGTCTATTCCAGCAGGAAAACGAAGCGGCGCGGGTAGCGCAGGCCATGGCAAGCGAGGGGGTTTGGGCCATTGTGACCCGTCCGGCTCTGTCGACCCATTCTGAGCTCAGTAAGTAGCTGGCATTGACGGCGAGAAAGCGGCGGAGATGGATCTGGTGGGTCGTGATCGGTTTCTTGCTGATCCTGTTGTTGGCGTTGGCACTGGCCCGGCCGATCCTGGATACTCTTCAGCGGCCAAGGGATCTGCCTTCTGCCAAAGCACGGGGAGACGAACTATTGGCCTCTCGCGGCAAAACGTTCCTGGTGATTACGGCCCATCCGGACGATGCGGAATGGTGGGTGGGAGGAACCCTGGCTGAACTGACTGCAAAAGGTAACCGAGTGATCCTGGTATTGGGAACTTCCGGCGAACAGGGTGCCAATGTACCCAATCTGGCAGCCATCCGAGAGGATGAGCAGCAGCAAGCCGCCAAGATCTTGGGTTACACCGAGGTCATCTTCCTGCGCCACCCGGACCGTCAGTTGAGTCAGAGCGCGCCCTATCTGCAAGAGCTGAAAGATTTGTACCGGCAGGTTTCCCCCGATGCCGTGATCACCTTCGACATCGCCAGCGAAGGGCTGATCTACCATCACGAAGACCACCGCGCCGCCGGAAGAACAGCTTGGGAAGCTGCCAGTGATCAACCGGATTTGGCTTTTTATCTGTTTCACACCAGTGCGCCCGACGTTTTGGTCGACTACACACCGGTCAAGGAACAAAAGAAAGAAGCAATGACCATCCTCCAAGGCTACCAGCCGCCCAGTATTTGGCATTCGATCTTAGGAATCTTTGCCAGCGGCGAAAATTATGGCGGTCGAGCGGTCTACGGCGAAGTCGGAGTGCAATTCGGCGAATTGTTGCGTTTTGTTGTGCGAGGGACTCCCTGACACTGGATCGCAGCCCTTTTCGCATCCACCGGGAAACGTGTATAATCGCTGGACAGTGGGCGGATGGCTCAGCGGTAGAGCACCTCCCTTACAAGGAGGGGGTCGCAGGTTCGAACCCTGCTCCGCCCACCAGACCGATGGCCAGAATCCCTTCGGTTGCAGTCTACTCCCCTCCGGGTTTGCTCCTCGTCCCGCTTGACAGTAGAGTATAATCTCGCAGGGTAGGGGGTTGATCTGGCGCCCCGCACACTCGCATTTCAACTAGGAGGATTTATGGGCTACGTAGAAAACGTTCTTGAGGAAGTGAAGCGAAAAAACGCGGGAGAACCGGAGTTCCTGCAAGCGGTGAGCGAGGTTTTTGAATCGGTAACACCCGTGTTTGCCAAGTACCCCCAATACGCTGAGGGCCGCATCCTGGAACGGATCGTGGAACCCGAGCGGACCATTATCTTCCGGGTCCCCTGGATCGACGACAAGGGGCAATTTCGCGTCAATCGCGGCTTCCGGATCCAGATGAACAGCGCGATCGGCCCCTACAAGGGCGGCTTGCGTTTTCACCCATCAGTCAACCTGGGTATCTTAAAATTCCTGGCATTCGAGCAGGTGTTTAAGAACAGTTTGACCACGCTGCCTATGGGCGGAGGCAAGGGAGGTTCCGATTTCGATCCCAAAGGCAAGACCGACAACGAGGTGATGCGTTTCTGCCAGAGTTTCATGACCGAACTCTGCCGCTATATTGGACCGGATACTGACGTTCCCGCCGGTGACATCGGTGTGGGCGGTCGGGAAATCGGCTTCCTGTTTGGCCAGTACAAGCGAATCCGGAATGAGTTCACCGGTGTGCTCACCGGCAAGGGTTTGAAGTGGGGCGGTTCCCTGGTCCGACCGGAAGCAACCGGTTACGGTTGCGTCTATTTTTGCGAGGAAATGCTCAAAGACCGCAAGACTTCATTCGAGGGAAAAACGGTAGTCGTTTCCGGCTCGGGGAACGTGGCGATTTATGCCCATCAGAAAGCGACACAACTCGGAGCT
>JBGOWQ010000167.1:0-3684 GCA_041478715.1 Thermodesulfobiota bacterium
CAAGAAATCCTCCAATCGACCGGACGAACTTTCCTGGGAGTATTGGACCGCCAGGTTGATCAGTTCCTGCAGGTTTTCCAACCGGTTCTGCGCTTCCAGGGTAGCCTCCTTCTCCCAATAGTAGAGATAGCCGGATTCCCGAAGAAGTCGCTTTAGCCAATCCGAGGCCTGCAACGTTTCTCCTTCCAGTCGGAAACCGGCAGTCATCGCGCGTAATTGCTCCAAGGAATTCCGCCCTTTGCCCTTCAAGCACCCCTCTCCTGCCATTTGTTGGAGTCCTTCGTACAATGGCAACCCGCACTCAAACGCTCTATCCACCGTTACCTGGCCGATACCTCCGATCCAAGCGAGAATCCGGCGAAGCGAAACGGAGTCCGACGGGTTGACCACGAAACGGAGCAGGGCGATCGCGTCCTTGATTTCCCTCCGTTCATAGAAACGAAGTCCCCCCACTACCCGATAGGGGATTCCCCGGGCCAGCAAAACCTCTTCAAACAGCCGCGATTGGCTATTCATCCGATAAAGGATGGCAGTGTCTCGATAAGTGCGCCCTTCATCTGCTACAAGACGATCGATTTCTCGCACGATCAAATGCGCTTCTTCAGTTTCATTCGCTGTTTCGCATTGGACTAGGGGTGGTTGCTCATCCGCTTTTTCCGTCCAAAGCCGCTTTTCCTTGCCCCTGCTGAGATTGGCAATCACCTCGTTGGCCGCATCGAGGATTTTTGGTCCGGAGCGATAATTTCGCTCCAGATGGACAATGCGAACCGCGGGAAAATCTTTTTCGAAATGGTCAAGTAGATATCGAACATCCGCTCCGCGCCAGGAGAATATCGCCTGATAGTCATCTCCAACGACACAAAGATTTTGATGCCCACCCGCCCACAGCTTCACAAGCTGGTATTGAGGGCGATTGATGTCCTGGAATTCGTCGACTAGTACGTACTGAAAACGGTTGCTATATTTCCGCTGCAAATCTGGGAATTCCGATAACAAGCGGACCACCGCTAGCAGAAGATCATCAAAATCGAAAGCATTATTCTCTTTCAAGAGGGTCTGGTATTGTTCATACAAACGTGCGAACTGCTTTTCTTCCTGGGAATGCGCAAAGCGATTGAGGAAATCCGCTGGAGAAATCATCTCATTCTTCAGATCGGAAATTCGGTCTCGGAACGAGGCAGGCTTTCCCCAAGTACTCCCCAATTCCATTCGTTTTAAAGCATCTCTTATGACCCGCTCCTGGTCTTCTTCGTCCATGATCGTGAAATCGGATTGAAACCCAATCCTCTTGCTTTCAACCCGCAAGATGCGCACACAAGTGGCGTGGAATGTCCCAACCCACATCTCCTGGATCGAGCGAGAAAGGAGGGTTTCAATTCGATCTCGCATTTGGCGAGCGGCTTTGTTGGTAAAAGTTACTGCCAGAATATGCGTCGAAGGGATTCCTTTGTTTTGAATCAGATAGGCAATCCGGTAGGCAATCACCCGGGTCTTGCCCGAACCGGCTCCGGCTAAAACCAAAAGAGGCCCCTCAGTGGCGAAGACAGCCTCTTTCTGCTCTTCGTTCAAACTGGAATCCCAGTCGATCACATCTTGATTCTATCGGTCCTATAATAAAAGGGAAAGGGGCTTAACCTTTATGGCTAAAGTTTCCGTTCTTCCCAACGGATTACGATTGATCACGCGAAATAAGAAGGAAGCAGCATCAGCCTCATTAGCGATTTGGGTTGGTGTAGGTTCTCGTTATGAGACCCGCAGTCAAAATGGTATTTATCATTTGGTCGAGCACCTGCTCTTCCAAGGAACAAGCAAACGTCAATCGGCGAAAGAGATTTCGGAAGCGATTGAAGGGATCGGCGGACTACTGAATGCATTTACCGGGCAGGAATGCACCTGCTATCTTACCAAAGTGCCGGCATACCGTTTGGATCAGGCATTTGAAGTTCTAAGTGATCTTGTTTTGAACCCGCTCTTCCGTCTATCTGATTTCGAAAAAGAGCGGCGCGTGGTGATAGAGGAAATAAAAATGCATCAAGACCAACCTGGCGATCGGGCTGAAATGGCTCTTTTCGAATTGCTGTTTCCCCGGCATCCATTGGGTGCGGACATCGCCGGAAATAGCACGAGTCTGCAGAACATGGAGCTTGACCGGTTGCAGGAAGCCTGGCAGGCCAAATATGTTGCCAGCAACATGGTCGTATCGATCACTGGAGCGATCGATAGCTCCGAAGTGGAACAAAAAGCGGAGCAATACTTCAACCGTTTGATTGTAGGCCGCCGACCACGGTATCGCGTCTTCAAGGATAAGGGACAAAATCGTTTTCAGGTTGAGCGAAAGGATACGGCCGAAGCTCACGTCTGCCTCGGTGGAATCACGTTTGGCCGGTACCAAGAAGAGCGCTATGCTCTAGATATCCTTAATGCCGCCATCGGAGTTGGCGCATCCTCCCGTCTCTATCAGGAAATCCGTGATAAGAGGGGCCTGGCGTATTTCGTCCACTCCTCGCTGGATTTTTTCCAGGATACCGGTTGTCAGCTAATCGAGGCCAGCTGCGATCCAGCTAACGTCCGGCAAGTCTTGGATTTGATCTGGCACGAGCTGGATTCGATCCGGCGAGACGGAATTTCGTCACAGGAAATGGAGCGCGTGAAGGAATTCATCCGTGGCGGTTTCCTGCTTCGCCTGGAGGATACGCTTTCCGAAGCGCTTTGGCTAGGAGAGCGTCTTTTACTGGAGAATTGCGTCCCTTCTATGTCAGAGGAAGTGAAGAAATACGATCAGGTTCGGGAGGCAGATGTCCAGGCTCTCGCAGATCGTCTGTTCCGTTTGGAGAATTATTCTGGAGTGGTTGTGGGTCCCTTGGAGGATGAAAAATGCTGGGAAAGCTATCGCGCGCCACTCTCTTCCTGATCCCCCTATTCCTCCTGATGGGTTTGTATGCGCCGGTTACGCAAGCCCAGTCAGCGACGACTGTAGTTCTAGAAGTCGATGGAAGTATCAATCCTGTCTCCTCGCGTTTTCTGACGAACGGGATTGAGGCCGCCGCGATCGATACGCGGTTGATCGTGATTGAACTAAATACTCCCGGAGGCAGCGACCGCTCGATGCGAGAAATCATCCAGTCAATGCTTCTATCGCCGGTGCCCATTTGCGTTTTCGTCTACCCGCCAGGTTCCCGGGCCGCTTCCGCCGGAACCTATATCACCTATGCTTCTTCCATCGCTACCATGGCACCAGGAACGAGCATTGGAGCCGCTCACCCCGTCACATTGGGCGAGCAAGCCGATGAGGTGATGATGGAAAAAATCACGAATGACGCAGTGGCCCTGATCATTTCCCTAGCCGAGAAAACTGGGCGGAATAAGGTGTGGGCAGAACAGGCGGTTCGCCAAAGTGTTGCCATTTCGGCGGAACAAGCCAAATCCGAGAACGTGGTCAATCTGCTTGCCGGCGATTTGCCGGACCTACTGAATCAACTGGAAGGGATGACCGTCCGTGTCGGGGCAACCTCGCTGGTTCTGTCTGATTTGGGCGGGTCAATCGAGGAACATTCAATGTCTTGGTGGGATCGACTCCTTGAGGCGATTTCTGACCCCAATATTGCTTATATCCTGCTTCTGATCGGAATCTATGCCTTAATTGCCGAAGTGTTTCACCCCACTGTGGTGGCCGGGGTCGTGGGG
>JBGOWQ010000010.1:0-13203 GCA_041478715.1 Thermodesulfobiota bacterium
ATCATGATCCTCCTGATCGATCTTGCACTCGGTGCCTTAATGGGCTTAGAAATCCGACTTTCCCTCTTGGGCAAGTTGTTCGTGGAACCTTTTCGCCAATGGATGCCCGCTTTCTTTTTCGCATTACTGATCTTGTGGATTTTGCTTTCCCTGGTGATTACCCGACGGTGGACTTGGACATTGGGCGGAACAACGCTGGCACTGCTTGCCGCCACCGCGATCCCGCTTTTTGACCGGCTGGCGTCAGTTCCAATCGATCAATGGATCAGTCTTTTGCTTTTCTTCCTTTTCGTGCTCGTTTCCACTTTTCTGACATCTTTTTTTGCGGAATACGGACATCGCCTCATTCCCTTCCTGCAAGCTGCCCGCCAAAGCAAAGCAAAATTGCACTCCCCCGCAGGACCTTTTTGGTTTCTGTTCAGTCTCGCCGCCGGTGCCATATTTGCCATCACTCTCTACAATGGTTGGATCCCACAGACCTATGTTTCCTTCCTTGGCTCGACGGAGAGTTTTCGTCTTGCTTTTTATCTCCTGTTCGGTACCATCGGTGGCATTCTGACTGTTAGTCCCGGTTGGGCTGCCCTTTCCGCCTTTATCTTCGTATTTTTCAGTGAATTCCTCTTATTGTTCCTTAAAACTGCATACGCATCGTTCGGACAAATGCTTTCCTCTCTGACCGGCCTGTTTATCGATCCCTACCGTATTACCGCACCGGCGGTAATACTAGTTGTCAGCACCCTTTGGTCCCTTGCTGCAGGTGGTTATGCTCAACGATATTTTCTACTGCGGGAAGTGAGGCGGGAAAAGAGCGGGACGACGCCATTGGCGTCCGAATTGAAGCCGGTCCAAGCGGAAACAGAGAGTGCATCGATGGAAGGAGTGAATTCCTCCAGGTCCGACAATCCTCCGTTTCCGGAGCAAACATCGGCTATTTGCCCTTGCCCGAATTGCGGCAGGGGTTTGGAGAAGGAAGCTCGGTATTGTCCGGGTTGTGGCGTTGAGCGAATCGACAAAGTGTGATAAGGTATCACGTCACCAAACCCTGCTCCGAGAAACGGAGCTTTGCCCGAAGGGAGTGAAAGAATTGCATCCGTACGAGATTTGTTTGATTTTGCAGCCGACACTCACGCCAGAAGAGGCCGACCAATCCGCTGATAAAGTCCAGGAGATCCTTCGCAACAATGGTGGAGAAGTGACCAAAATCGACCGTTGGGGAAAAAGACGGCTGGCTTTTCCCATCCAAAAGCAGAACGATGGCTTCTACTTTATCATCAATCTAAAGGCAGACAGTACCTGCATGACCGAAACCAAACGACTGCTCAAGCTAATGCCGGAAACACTGCGCTTTATGGCCGTCCGGCAGTAAGGAAAGCCGAGATGCTAAACCGGGTTTTTCTTATCGGCCGACTTACCGCAGATCCGACCTTGCGATACACCGGCAGCGGTGTTTCGGTAGCGACTTTCACCGTTGCTGTGGACAACAACTACCAGACCGCTAGCGGAGAGAGCAGAAGCTTGACCGATTTTATCGACGTCGTGGTCTGGCGCAAGCAGGCCGTCAATGTCGCCACGTATCTGAAGAAAGGACGGCTTGTATTCGTGGAAGGTCGTCTTACCATTCGTTCCTTTGAAACGCAGGACGGTCAAAAACGGAAAAAGGCTGAAGTGGTGGCCCGTTCCGTAAAATTCCTCGAACGGGGAACGGCACCTTCAGATTCCTTTGGCAGCCCTGAACTACCAGAAGGCGGAGATGAGGAACTCGCCCCCGATGACTTTTCCAATGACGTACCGATTGGTTAGAGGAGAATAGCAAGAACCATGGAAACGAAAAAAGATTTCAAGCGGAAAAAACCCCGAAGCCCCAAGGATCGCCGTCCTCGTAAGAAATTCTGTACGTTCTGCGTGGAGAATGTCGATGCGATCGACTACAAGGACACGAATCGGTTGCGCAAATTCATCTCAGATAAAGGCAAAATCATTCCACGACGCGTAACAGGGAATTGTGCCAAACATCAGCGATCACTCACGCGTTCGATCAAACGAGCGCGCGAGGTGGCTCTCTTACCCTTCACCGGATAGCCATGAAAGTGATTCTGCTGGAGGATGTCAGTGCTCTGGGAAAACAAGGAAACGTAGTAGACGTCAATGACGGCTATGCTCGCAATTACCTTATTCCGAGAGGAATGGCGGAAGAAGCAAAAGCGAGCGCATTGCGTAAGTTGGAATGGAAGAAGGGACGATGGCAGAAAATTGAAGCCAAGGATTTAGCTGAAGCCAAGAAGATTGCTGACCAGGTTTCGGGTAAGGTACTCCAAATGACGGCGGACGCCGGTGAAAGCGGGAAGCTCTATGGGTCGATTACGGCTCATCATATCGCGGAAAAGCTGGCAACAGAATGGGGTGTTGCCTTAGATAAGCGAAAATTGCAAATTGAGGAGCCTATTCGCTCTCTCGGATTCCACAAAGTTCCTTTGAAATTGCACCGGGATTTAATCATCGAGCTGGAGCTGGAAGTCATCGCCAAAGAGTAAGGAATGACGCCGGAACTGACCCGTCTGCCGCCCTATAACTTGGAGGCCGAGCAAGCAGTTCTCGGATCCATGTTGCTGGACCGGGATGCCATCGCTCTAGTGTTGGAGGTGCTTCAACCGGGAGATTTTTACCGGGAACCCCATACCATGATCTTTAGCGCCATCATGGAGCTTTTTGAACGGGGGGAGCCGGTAGATATTGTCACAGTTGTCGATACGCTGAGGGACAAGGGGAAGTTAGAAGCGGTCGGCGGTACCAGCTACATCGCTTCGCTAGCGGAATGCGTTCCTACCTCTACCAGTGCAGTGTACTATTCACGGATCGTAGAAGAAAAATCCATCTTGCGGCGTTTGATCGTAGCAGGAACTAAGATCGCCGGATTGGGTTATGAAACGGATACTCCGTTGGAAACTTTGGTGGACCAAGCGGAAAAAGCGATATACGCTATCGCGCAGCGGCGGCTTTCCGGGGAATTCATCTGGATTCGCGATTTGCTGAAAGACGCCTATGACCGTATTGACCGCATGTATCATCGCAAACGATTTCACACCGGCGTCCCGTCCGGATTCGAAGACCTGGATCGACTCACCACGGGTTTTCAGCCCGCGGATCTGATTATAGTGGCAGCGAGACCATCGATTGGCAAGACGTCGCTTTGCTTGAATATCGCTGAAAATGCGGGCCTGAAAGAGAAGGTTTCGGTGGCGATTTTCTCTCTCGAAATGTCCAAGGAGCAACTGGTCCAACGCATGATATCATCACTAGCCCGTGTGGACGCACAAGCACTTCGAACGGGTTTCCTGGACGAAAAAGAAGACTTTGAGAAGATTTCTCGTGCTTTAGCGCCACTTTACGAAGCACCGATTTTTGTCGATGACACGCCAGGCATCAGTGTAATGGAGATTCGGGTAAAGGCGCGACGCTTGAAAATGGAGCGCGGTCTTGGTCTGATCATCGTCGATTACCTTCAGTTGATGACAAGCAGAACCCGAGCGGAAAACCGGGTACAAGAGATCTCCGAAATTACTCGAAGCCTAAAAGCGCTTGCACGAGAATTGAGTGTTCCCCTGATCGTTGTTTCCCAGCTCTCGCGAGAAGTGGAAAAAACCGAACGAAGACCACAGCTGTCCGATTTGCGGGAATCAGGTTCGATTGAACAAGACGCAGACGTGGTTTTGCTCCTATCTCGAGAGAAAACCGCAACTGATCAGCCTATGAACAAGCCTGTGACCACGGAGATCCATTTGGCAAAACACCGAAATGGGCCTACCAAGAGGATTGAGGTCCAATTCATGCGCAAATACACCCGTTTTGAGTCGATCGAACATACCCGTACGGAAGAGTTCTAAGCAAGATCACGCCTTGGGTGCTTGACCCTAATGGTGGCAATCGATAGAATGAATCGCCTTTCGTGGGCCGTTAGCTCAGCATGGTAGAGCATCTGCCTTTTAAGCAGAGGGTCGCAGGTTCGAGTCCTGCACGGCTCACCATATCAATTTGGAGGTTTGGCTGATGCCGCTGACTCCTCATCAAATAATGGAAGCCCTTCGCAAGACTCTACCCAATAAAACCGGGAGATCGGCGGAAGAATGGGCCGTGATGGTGAGGCAACAGGGATCATTCAGCAAGAAGGAATCCATTCATTGGTTAAAAACGGTCCATGGCCTGAGCCATGGACAGGCGCAACTGGTCGCCGCACTGGTTTTTCGGACAGAGGTTGACTCCCCAAGCCAAGTCGATTTGGTGGCAGGACAATATGCCGGCTCTAAAGAGAGATTCTACCTCGTTTACAAACGTCTGGTGCAGGAAATCCAATCGCTGGGGGACGAAGCAAACATCGAGCCGCGCGTGACCTATGTCTCGCTGGTCCGACGGCGACAGTTTGGCATCATTTTGGCGAAGAAAGAGCAAATTTTGCTTGGCCTTGCGCTCCCGGGGTATCCGTTCGAAGGCAAATGGGTGGAAGCCAAGCATTTGGGTAGTGACCGGATCACGCATCAGATCGCTCTCACATCACTCGATGAAGTGGATGAAGAAGTCAGCCGTTGGTTGTATCTGGCCTACGATCGAGATCACAAATAGCCAGAATGCTTGCTTGGGTGCTGGAACGGCAAGACAGATGGTTAGAACAACCACTTCGGTTAATGAAATGGAATCGACCAATTCCGTCGGCAAATCAAGTATTGGTCCGTGTGGGTTCATGTGCTCTCTGCCGGACAGATTTACACATCATGGAAGGAGACCTTCCCTCGCACAAGCTCCCCATCATCCTCGGCCATCAAATCATTGGCGTGGTAGAAGCTGTTGGTTCGAATGTAATCGAACCAACAGCTGGAGAAAGGGTGGGGATCCCTTGGTTGCACTGGACGGATGGAACCTGTTCTTTTTGTCGGAAAGGACAGGAGAATCTCTGTATCAACGCTCGGTTTACTGGCTACGATGTTGATGGCGGCTTCGCAGAGTTTTGCTTGGCGGAAGCATCCTTTGTGATTTCCATTCCGGAAGACCTGGAAGATAGGGTTGCTGCTCCGATGCTATGTGGCGGGGTGATCGGCTACCGAGCATTCTGCCGAGCTCAAATCAACGCGGGAGACACGCTGACTTTATACGGATTTGGTGCTTCGGCCCATTTGATCCTGCAACTGGCGGTAGCCAAAGGCATCAGGGTATTCGTCCGCTCACGAGCCCAGGAGCGACTTGGTTTCGCCCGCAAACTCGGAGCAGCTTGGGCAGGAGATTATTCGGCTCTCCCGCCGGACGGATCCGACGCTGGAATCGTTTTCGCTCCGGATGGGGGAATTGTTCCACTAGCCTTAGCAGATCTCCACCGCGGCGGAAGGTTAATCCTGGCAGGAATTCACATGAGTCAAATCCCCAGTTTCCCTTATGCATTGCTATTTGAGGAGAAAATGGTGCAATCCGTCGCTGGTTCCAATCGATCGGATGCAGTCGATTTCCTAGAAGAAGCCAGGATTTGCTCCATCCACCCACAAGTAGAAACATTCGCTTTTGGGGACCTGCCAAAAGCCGTGCAAGGCCTTGCTACCGGCCGATTGCTTGGGACTGCTATTGTAGACATAGGATCGAGTTGAAAAGCTGCTGATGCCTCAACTGATCGTGCATGGCGGAGCGGGTCTTAGGATCACAGATGCGGAGCATGTCCGCAAAGGGATTGCGCTTGTCTTGCAGGCCGGCATGAGTCGCCTGGAGGAACAAGGCTCTCTGGAAGCTGTAATCCAGATCGTGCAATGGATGGAAGACAATCCAATCTTCAATTGCGGGACAGGCTCCACCCTGAATCTGGCAGGAGAAGCGGAAATGGACGCATCAGTCATGGGGGATGACGGCAGGTTTGGGGCTGTGGCAGCATTGCAGCGAGTGCGAAATCCGATTCTGGTCGCACGCAAAGTGATGGAGGAAACCGATCATCTCCTATTGGTTGGGGATGGTGCCCTTCAATTCGCCCGGCGTCGGGGATTTGTGGATTGGGATTGTGTGACGCCAGAACGCAGAAAAGCACTGGAAAAACTGAAGGAAAAGGGAAGCTCCTATTTCCCTCATCTAAACCAGTACTTCAAGGATTCCTACGGTACTGTGGGCGCTGTGGCCCGTGATGAGGAGGGCAAGTTGGCTGTTGCCACTTCCACCGGAGGGATCACCGGAAAACTACCGGGTAGGGTAGGGGATTCCGCCATTTGCGGAGCGGGGACGTATGCCTACTCCTGGGGCGCTGTCTCTGCCACTGGGCATGGTGAGGAAATCATGCGGTATTTGCTGGCCTTTCAAACCGTCCAGTCGATGAGATCCCTTGGTGCTTCGAGCGCCATTCAGCGGTCGTTGAAGGAAAAACCGACCAGCCGAGTTGGTTTGATCGGAATCGATTGGCGAGGAAATATAGGTTTGGGATACTCCACGAAAGAAATGGCCTGGGGGTATTTCAGCGACGAAACGATGGTTCTTTTTTAGAGTGTACGGGTTTTGACATAGCCATATGGGATAGGCACAATGAAACCAAGATGTCAGTGAATATCGGGGAAACTCTCCGTATGGCTCGTGTTTCGCATGGGATCATCCTGGAAGAAGTCGAGCGAGCGACCCACGTGAAATACAAATACCTGGTTGCGATTGAGGCCAATGAATTCGGTGAAATCCCTGCTTTAGCCTATGTGCGAGCGTATGTGCGCAAATATGCTGAATTCATCGGCCTGGATCCTGAACCTCTGCTGGAAGCGATACAGAGCACAGTCCCTGCCACATATAGATTGGAGCTGGATGCAGAGCGTGTCCCGACACCTGCTGTGGATGCATTTATAAAACGAAGAAATCCATGGCAGCGTGTACTCTGGATAGGCATCGCGGTTGTTGTAGGACTAATCCTGGTCCTCTTGCTGATCAACTGGCTAGTGCCAAGCGCACCTTCAACGGAGACTCCACCTGATTCGTCTATGCAATCCAACAATCCCTCACCTAGTGAACCAAACCAAAGCCCAACAGGTACTCCGAAACCTACCGAGAGCGTAGGCGCGTCTTCCCAAGCAGGACCAGAAATCGAATTCCGCGTGACTGCACTTGAAAGTGGTAGTGTAAAGGTCATCGTCAATGGAAAGGCTCAATTTGAGGGGACGATGGAAGCAGGTCAAAAAGGGACCTGGCGAGGCTCTTCCTTTCGGTTGACTTTCGACGATCCCGCGAAGTACAGGCTTGAGATCGCCGGAGCTGAGATGTCCGCTCCACTTCCAATCGTGTACGATTACCCGCCTGCCACTCCGTGAGACAACGGATCTCTTTGATCAATCTGGGTTGCCCCAAAAACCAGGTTGATGGGGAACGGATGCTAGCCCATTTTACCCAAAAGGGTTTTCAATTGGTTCCGGAAGAGGATAGTGATTGGCTACTGATCAATACCTGTGCGTTCATCGATCCCGCAAGAAAGGAAAGCCTGGTAGAGATTCAAAACGCGATCGAGCGACAACGAAATGGATGCTTGGAGGCGATTCTGGTAATGGGCTGCTTAGCAGAAGACTTGCGGGACCGGCTGCAAAAGGATTACCCACAAATCCACCAAATTTACACAATGTCCGACTTGCAAGAACTGGAAGCAGCAAACGGTCCGCGCGTTTTAACCACTTTCCCCTTTGCCTACCTAAAAATCGCTGAAGGATGTCACCGTCAATGCTCATTTTGCCGGATTCCCTCTTTGCGAGGACCCTATCGTTCTCTGCCGCCTGAATGGTTGGAACGAGAGGCACGCGCTCTCTTTGGTATGGGTATCCAAGAACTAGTATTGGTGGCACAAGATACAACCTCTTGGGGAATAGAAATCCACGGAAAGCCGCATCTGATCGAACTGATGAAACGACTCACTTCCATTGGTTTCCCATGGGTGCGACTGCTGTATTTGCATCCACAGTGGTGTGACCGGGAGTTCCTCCGGGCCTTAAGACGGCTGCCCGGAGTTGTTCCTTACCTGGATATTCCCTTCCAACATATCGACGACGATATTCTGACGGCTATGAAGCGTGGCGGAAACGAATTGGACATCCGTCGAGTCGTGGAAGTCATCCGCGAGGAATGGCCAGAAGCTTGCCTGCGGTCGACATTCATCGTCGGCTTCCCTGGCGAGAAGGAACAAACCTTCGAGAAGCTGTTGGCTTTCGTTTGCGAAATGAAATTCGATCGTCTGGCCATCTTTCCGTTTTCAGCAGAAGAAGGGACCATCGCCGGCACACTGCCAAACCAGATCCCCGAGCGCGAAATACAGCTACGGTATCAAAGACTGTGGGATGTGCAAAAAGAGATCTATCGAGAAACGAACCGGCGTTGGATTGGTCGCCAGATGAAGGTCCTAGTCGATCGTGGCAAGAGCGGAATCGTGATTGGTCGAACCTATCGGGATGCACCGGAAATTGACAGTCAGGTCCGGATGAAGGGATCGAAAGAAGCGGGTGATTTCATTAACGTCCGCATCACGAAAACGGTAGGATATGATTTAATTGGAGAAATTGGCGAGGAGGAGTAACATGAAACAAACGTTTTCTGCCAAAGGCGCAGCGCCACCGGTCGGTCCTTATTCCTCTGCTCTTCGCTGTGGAAATTTGATCTTCATATCAGGCCAAATCCCGTTGGATTCTCGTGGAAACCTTGTCACGGGAGACATCCTGCAACAGACAGAGCGGGTACTTTACAATCTGAAGACGCAACTGGAAGCCACGGGTTGTTCAATGGCCGATGTATGCAAAACGACGATCTTCCTGAGAAACATGGAAGACTTTGCCGCAGTGAATAAAGTATATGGCCTGGCGTTTCCCGAACCGTTCCCCGCCCGATCCACCGTGGAAGTAACCGCATTGCCTAAGGGGGCGCAGATTGAGATTGAAGCCATCGCTCTTCTGCCAGAAGGAGCGCCGTAACTTGTACGAGAATTTTTGGGGGTTGCGCGAACAACCATTCGGAACCACACCGGATCCTTCCTTTCTCTACTTTTCCCCGCAACATGAAGAAGCATTTGCCCGGTTACGTTACGCCATTCATTCCCGAAAAGGTCTGGCCATGCTTACCGGCGCTGTAGGAACCGGAAAAACAACTCTTTGCCGAGGCGTGATCGGCCAGTTGACGAACGCAAAAACAGCGGTCATTTTGAACCCAAAGAACACGCCCGTACAGATGCTGAAGGATATTGCCTACGAATTTGGTTTCGAACATATCCCGTTCTTCAAACGGGATGTAGTCGCCATTCTGCGAAAGTTTGCGCTGGACCAACTCGAAGCCGGTAATACCTTGGTGATCCTTCTGGACGAAGCCCAATTGCTGGCGCGCAATTGCTTGGAAGAAATCCGACTCCTAACCAACTGGGAGACAAACAAAGAGAAGTTATATACGGTTCTGCTGATCGGTCAGCCAGAGCTTGAGGTCCGATTGCGGCGAATTCCACAGCTCAATCAACGCGTGGTGATGCGAGCCCGATTGGCATCTCTGGGAGAAAAGGAAACCACGGATTATATCATGCACCGCCTGCGCGTAGCCGGGTCTCCGCTCTTCCCATTCACCCCCGATTCTTTAACCGATGTCTACCGTTACTCCGCAGGAATACCGCGCCTGATTAACATGATCTGCGATATGTGCCTATTGGAGGGTTATATCCGTCGTACGAAGAAACTCGATATCTCCATTGTACAGGATGTCGTGAAAGACTTGGGAGGAGTGCTTGAGGATGCCAAGATTCAGTGAACTGATGAAGCAGGAGAAACACCAGAGGAAAGCACCGTCAGAGGGGACAGTCCAATCAACCCCGCCGACCGAAAGTACTGAAAAAATCATCCTTTTCCTACCCATGCACCAGCTTCGATGGTTGGATCAAATCGCCAAGGAGTGCAAGATCCACGGGGGGAAACAGTTATGGCGGGGAGAAGTGGTGCGGGCACTGATTGAAGGGCACATCGGTCATCCTCTGAATTTAGTTGGCATTGAAACAGAACACGATTTGGCACGGCGAGTCAGGGAGTTGTTGCCTTGAAACCATGACAATGATCGTAGCTATTGATGGACTCGCTGCTTCTGGAAAAAGCAGCTTGGCCCAGGCAATAGCCAAAAAATGCAGTCTGTTTTATCTCGATTCCGGATCATTCTATCGTTACATAACCTATCGGTTGCTCTGTGAGGGAATTTCGCCCGAAGAGCAGAATGCTATCCGTTCGTTTCTGCCAATGGTGCGCTTTCATTACCGCAGGGATCGGCATTATTGGAGAGGAGAAGATGTCAGTGAAGCTTTGCGTTCCAGTGCAATTGACGAACTCGTTTCTCGCGTGGCCAGGATCGGTTTGGTTCGAATCAAAATCAATCGAGCCATAAGGCGTCTCATAAAGCATAAATCGGCAGTGGTAGAGGGACGAGATATCGGCACAGTGGTATTCCCAAACGCCGACTTGAAGGTTTTTCTAATAGCATCAGAAGAAACGCGGATCGCTCGCAGAAACCGGCAGAGACAGGAATGGGGACATGCACCGGAGAGGGAGTGCGTGAAAAAAAATATCCGGTTGCGAGACCGAATTGACTCAGAAAGGGAAATTGCTCCACTGGTTCCCGCTGCCGACGCTGTCATCATCAATACATCACAACTCACCCTGGAAGAGACAGTGGCTCGAGGCTGCAAACTGGTACAAGATTGCTGGAGAAAACATGGATGATCCTCCGGTCGTCCTCATCCTGGGGAGGCCAAATGTCGGGAAATCGGCATTGTTTAACCGGATCGGTCAGCGACGAAAATCCATTGTGCATCCCTTCGAAGGGGTAACAAGGGATATCGTTGCGATGGAAACCGATTGGAACGGCCGAGCATTCCGGTTGGTCGACAGCGGTGGACTTGATTTCACTTCCGGAGATGAGATCAAAGATCAAGTGCAGGAAATTGCACTTTCAGCCATCAAAGGTGCAGCATTATTGCTTCTGGTAGTGGATGCCAAAACGGGACTTCATCCGCTAGATCGAGAGATCACTCAACAGATTCGAGCCAGCGGGAAGCCCGTGCTTCTGGTAGCGAATAAGGTCGACTCTCGGGAGGGCATCTCCAAGTCATTCGATTTTTTTTCTCTTGGCTTGGGGGATCCGATCCCGGTTTCTGGTTTGAACGGATTCAATATCGGTGACTTGCTGGATGAAATCAGCTCGAGATTGCCTGCAGGAGAAACAGCACTACCTTCTCCCGTGCCCAAGATCGCTATCGTTGGACGCCCAAACGTCGGCAAATCGTCTTTGTTGAATGCCCTTTTGGAGCGAAAACAAGCGATTGTAGCGGGTACGCCTGGTACAACAAGGGACGCGGTGGATTCCTTTTGGGTGACCACAAAGGGTTCTTATCTGCTGGTGGATACGGCTGGAATCCGGCACAAGTCCAAAGTGAGTGAAGATATAGAGTACTACAGCATTTTGCGGGCGACAGAGGCGATCAAGCGATCTGACATGGCTTTGCTTGTAGTGGATGCCGAGGTTGGCATCTTGAGCCAGGATCGAAAAATTGCGGGACTGATCCAACAAGCGGAGAAAGCCTGCCTGATCGTCGTGAACAAAGTGGATCAAGTGGATTTCGCCTTGGAAAAAAGAGATCAGTTCCTGGATCACCTTCATCATCAGCTTGATTTCATGGCCTATGCGGAAACCGTGTTTCTTTCTGCAAAAACTGGCTTCGGCCTATCGCAAATCCCCCAATGCGTACAAATCATCCTGCAATCCTACTTCGCAAGATTTCCCACGGGTAAGTTGAACCGAGTGCTGAGGGAGATTCTGGACGAAAGGCCTCCCCCGGCCGATCCGCAGGGAGGATTGAAAATATTCTATGCTACACAGCGGGCCTCCGCTCCGCCTACGTTTCTCTTGTTCGCCAATCGGCCTCATAACCTCCACTTTTCCTACGAGCGCCACCTTAAGACGGAATTGCGCAATCGGTTGGAATTGGTGGGGACTCCCGTCCGATTGGAACTGCGTTTAAGGGAACATTGAGGTTTGCAGAGTCCGAAAGAACCTGATATGATCTGCCCGTGGCTCGGGGCGTGGCGCAGCTTGGTAGCGCACCTGTCCGGGGTGCAGGTGGTCGGAGGTTCAAATCCTCTCGCCCCGACCATAAATGAATTTTCCTCATAACGGTGAAACCAATGCATAAGTATGACCTGATCATCGTGGGAGCGGGTCCAGCGGGGATTTTTACCGCCCTGGAAATGGTAACAATGAAGGTTCCCCTCCGCATCCTGCTCCTGGAAAAAGGAATGGAGTTGGATCAACGAAAGTCTCTGATCTGCGGTTGGGGTGGCTCTGGTGCATATTCAGATGGAAAGCTGACCCTGACACCTGAAATCGGTGGATATCTGAAGGATTTGTTGGGCTACGAGGAAGCTGCGAAACTGATCGCCTATGTCGACCAGATCTATTTAGAGTATGGTGCTCCTAAAGAAGTATTTGGCGAAGACGAGGACAGTATCGGAGAACTTGCCCGCAAGGCTGCACTAGCCAATATGCGATATATTCCCGCTCGCATCAGACACCTGGGCACAGACAATTGCACCGAAATCCTTCGCAAATTTCGCACAACACTGAACCCGCACATCGATATTTTGACGGACCGAGCCGTAGCTCGCATTCTGACGGAAAATGGGAAGGTTTTGGGTGTGGAGACCGTGAATGGCGAGTCCTTTAGCTGTGAATACCTGGTTGTAGCACCGGGGCGGGAAGGCGCATCATGGCTGGTGGAAGAATGGAAACGACTAGATTTGACCATGGCGCGAAATCCGGTGGACATTGGAGTACGCGTAGAGGTGCCTGCGGCCGTACTGGAGCCATTGACAGACGCATCTTTTGAAGCCAAATTGGAGTATTTCAGCAAATCATTTGATGACCGTGTTCGGACATTTTGCATGTGTCCCTATGGAGTGGTCGCCATGGAAGGATCCGATGGCGTGACGACAGTTAACGGACACAGCTACGCCAATCGGAAAACGGAGAACTCCAATTTCGCTATTTTGGTATCGACCCGCTTCACGGATCCCTTCCGGGAGCCGATCACCTACGGGCGATACATTGCCCGTTTGGCCAATTTACTTAGTGGCGGGGTGATCATACAACGTCTGGGTGACTTGGAGGCAGGGCGACGTTCCACGGAAGATCGTATTGCGCACAGTATCGTTC
>JBGOWQ010000105.1:0-5294 GCA_041478715.1 Thermodesulfobiota bacterium
GAGGCAGGGCGACGTTCCACGGAAGATCGTATTGCGCACAGTATCGTTCGCCCGACGCTCAAAGAAGCAACACCGGGTGATCTATCCTTCGTCTTGCCATACCGCTACCTGACAGACATACTTGAAATGCTGAAAGCCCTCGATCAGCTGGCACCGGGTGTGGCTTCGCGTCACACCCTGCTTTACGGATTGGAAGTAAAATTCTATTCCTCCCGACCCAAACTTAGTGCGCAGTTGGAAACAGAGATTACAAACCTGTTTGCGATTGGTGATGGGGCAGGAATCACTCGCGGTTTGATGCAGGCTTCCGCTTGTGGGGTGGCTGTAGCAAGAGAAATCAGCCGCCGAATCAGCGACTGAGAGAGCCAGTTCCCCAGAGGAGCGATCAGATGTCGGTAACGGTTTTAGTGGGCTTGGGTTGGGGAGACGAAGGGAAGGGCAGGGTGATCGATTTCTTGGCCCCCGCCCATCAGATTATTGTTCGTTTCAATGGCGGTGCCAATGCCGGTCACACGGTTATTGTAGATGGTGTCACATTTCGATTCCATCTATTGCCTTCCGGGATGCTGTATCCAGAAAAGACGTGCGTAGTTGCCCATGGTGTGGTGTTGGATCCCACTCGACTGGTCGAAGAGCTGGCTGAAGTGCGTCGGACAAAGCCAGATTTGGCTCGTTTGCTGATCAGTGACCGTTGTCATCTCGTACTGCCCGTGCACAAACAACTCGATCTGCTGGAAGAGGCCTTCCGCGGCGGTGGAAAGCTGGGGACAACCGGTCAGGGCATCGGACCGGTGTACGAAGACAAAGTTGCTCGCAAGGGAATTCGCGTTTGTGATCTGTACAGTCCATTATTACTCGAGAAACTGGAGCACTTTCTGGCAGAAAAAAACAGAATATTGGTGGATGTATATCAAGAAGAGCCGGTGAATCCACGGTCACTCCAACAGCAGTTGTTAACATTTGCCCAATTCGTTCACCCGTTCCTAGTAGACACACTCCTCTTCTTGCAGGATAGACTGAACAACGGATCATCCATCTTAATGGAAGGCGCGCAGGGGGCACTTCTTGATCATGAAATCGGTACCTATCCCTTCGTCACCTCCACCTCGCCGATGGCAGGGATGGTTTCTTTGGGTGCGGGGATTGGTCCAAAACAAATAGACCGGATCATCGGTGTTGTAAAAGCCTACGCAACCAGGGTTGGTACGGGTCCTTTCCCCACGGAACTGCGGAATGAGATCGGCGAGGGTATGCGCCAACGAGGGCGGGAATTTGGAACGACAACCGGCCGGCCTAGGCGATGCGGCTGGTTTGATCTGCCACTGATCCAATATGCACTTTCCGCCAATTCACCCGATGAGCTGGTTCTGACAAAACTCGACGTTCTCAGCGGGTTGGAATGGTTGCAGGTATGCGTCGGATATCAGAAGAGCAACTCACTTGTACAGGGCATTCCCGCTCTTGCGGAAGAACTGGCTCAATGCATCCCAGTCTATGAGACGATGCCGGGCTGGATAGAAGGACTTTCCGGCATCCGTCGTTTTTCCGATTTACCGAAAAACGCAATACGATTCATCCATTTTTTAGAATCCTCTTTAAGAGTACCGATCCGATCCGTCTCGATCGGCCCCCAACGGGAGGAAATGTTATTGGTGTAGAAAGTGAAAAGCGATGATTCGACAGCCAGCCGTATCAGGAACTTTTTATCCAGCCAACGAACCGCAATTGCGGAGAATTATCGAGGAATGTTTCCTTCATCCCAAGGGGCCGGGACAAGCGCCCGGATTACCCACGGATCGTGAGCCGAACCTTTTCGGACTGATCGTTCCACATGCCGGCTTCCTATGTTCGGGACCGATCGCCGCACATTCCTATTTGCGACTGGGGCAAAGTCCTTGGAAGTGGCTCCTAATCGCCGGTCCAAATCATACAGGCTTAGGAACAGCCTGGGCTTATGAAAACAGCGGTTCCTGGAGGACCCCTCTGGGCAATGTGCCGATTAATACAGAAAAGGCCGCAATCATAGGAACTATCCCCAGTCTGAAGATTGATCCGCTCGCGCATTGGCGGGAACATTCTATTGAAGTCCAGCTGCCCTTTATCCAATATATCCGCAGTGAAGCATCATTTGTACCACTTTGCGTGGGGACAAACAGCCTGACAGACTGTCGCAGAGTAGGAGAGGAGTTAGGCAGGATCCTCTTGACGGACAAATCCGGAATCATGATCGCTTCCACCGATTTTTCCCATTACGTACCGAAACAAAACGCTTTATCACTCGATCAAAAAGCGATCGATTCCATTCTCTCATTGGATTCCCTGAAACTCTGGAAAGTTGTGAATGAAATACCGGTCACCATGTGCGGCTATATGCCGGTAATCCTGTTAATCGAGGCAGCCATCCAAGCCGATATCTCACGAGTGGAATTCCTTTCCTATGCAACTTCCGGGGACACATGCGATCCGCTGGGTCAACAAGTCGTAGGGTATGCTGCCATAGCGTTTTACCGTTCCTGATTCTTTACAGAAATTTCATAATTCCTTGGGTTCCAGTTTACATGGCCGATATTCAATGGAAAAAAGGAGAACCTGCAAAAATGAAAAGGATGGCGTCTATTTTGATCCTGACGTTCGTACTGTTCGCGCTGTTGTCTGGCTGCGTATACCCATTGTCCAACAGCGGTTCTTCGCCCGGTGAAATCCTCACGGAACACCCACCACTGGCTACCGAGAGTGCCACGAACCCTTCTGAAGAACCAATGGGATATACGGAGCAAACTCAGGAAGCTATTACCCGCGCAGTAGCACTCGTTGCTCCTGCAGTTGTTTTCATCGATACAAAATTTCAACCGGAGCCAGCAGTTTTTCCTTTTCCGGACACCCCCTTTTTCTCACCGGGGCCATTTCAACCACAGGAAGGGCAAGGCTCAGGGGTAATCGTTGACGGTAAGAATGGCTATATTCTGACCAATAACCATGTCGTGCAAAATGCAATCGAAATCAAAGTGACTTTACCAGACGGGCGTACGTTCACTGGGAAGGTACTCGGCTCGTATCCCATTTCCGATATCGCAGTAGTGAAGATCGAGGGAACTAGTTTACCAGAGGCGAAAATGGGGGACACCACCAACCTGCGAGTTGGATCTTGGGCAATCGCGATTGGCAATCCATACGGTTTCGAAAATACTGTGACAGTCGGTGTAGTCAGCGCGTTCAATCGAACGTTATCCTCCCCGGAGACGGGGCGACCTTTACAGGACTTGATCCAAACCGATGCGGCGATTAATCCTGGGAATTCTGGTGGCGCGTTGGTGAATATCCGGGGAGAAGTGATCGGAATCAACACGGCGATCATGCCTTACGCGCAAGGCATTGGGTTTGCGGTCGATATCAATGCAGCCAAGTCCATTTTCAGCGACCTAGTGCAGCTGGGGCATGTCGTCCGTCCTTGGCTTGGCATCACCTATACAAAGATCATCGATCAGATGGCGAAAGATCTGAAGCTCACTGACATCACGGGTGTGATTGTGCTGGAAGTGATAAAAGATAGTCCTGCAGCAAAAGCCGGCCTACAGAAAGATGATGTAATCCAGTCCGTCAACGGTGAGAAACTGACCAAAATGGAAGTGTTACGTCAGATCATTCGGGTGAAGAAAGTGGGCGATGATGTCACATTGCAGGTATTGCGGTCAGGTAAAATATTAATTTTCACGCTCACACTGCAGGAAATGCCCGCGGAACTACCCTAAATAAGGCCCTTACAATTGACAGCACGGTGATAGCCGTCATAATGAAAACAAGCCTGCTCAGAAACGAGTGGCAAGAAAGAAAATCTTGGAGGAAGATTGAATGACCGAAGGGAAAGTAAAGTGGTTCAACACCCAAAAAGGGTGGGGTTTCATTGAGGTTGAAGGCGGCAAAGACGTCTTCGTCCATTATTCCGCTATCGGTGGGGAAGGCTATCGTGCCTTGGAAGAGGGCGATTTGGTTCGATTTGATATCGTAGACGGTCCCAAGGGACCGCAGGCCGCCAACGTAGAGAAATTGAAGTAGGATTTCAACAGAGCTCCTCGGTTTTTCCGATCGGTTTCGGAGAGAGAAATCGACGTAGGCACGGTTCCGCCACCGCGTTGCTAGCAGGAGCATTTGCTAAATTATGGCTCGGTGGCATGTGAAAATGACACCACTCTATCGCCGGCGATTCAACCTTCGTCAGCTGGAGCAAAGGGTAGGGGAGGCCCAGTTTTCCTTACGATCCTGTAGTCTCTGCCCGATTGCGTGCGGCGTGGATCGGTGGAAACAGAGTGGTGCCTGCCGAACAGCGCGCTGGGCTGAAATAGCCAGTTTCAATTCACATCTAGGTGAAGAGCCTCCTATTTCGGGTACAGCCGGTTCCGGAACGATTTTTTTTTCGCACTGCAATTTGCACTGTATTTACTGTCAGAACTACCCTATCAGTCAATTTGGCCATGGACGGACAATGCAACCGGTAGCGCTGGCAGACATGATGATGGATCTACAACAAAGGGGATGTCACAACGTCAATTTCGTCACGCCAAGTCACATGGTTGCGCAGATCCTGGAAGCTCTTCTGCTGGCAGCAAGAAGAGGTTTTTGTTTACCATTAATCTACAATAGTTCGGGATACGATTCGCCGAAAGCACTCGCATTATTGGATGGGATTGTGGACATCTACCTGCCGGACATGCGGTATTCCAACGATGAAATTGCCACATTGCTATCCGGCGCTAAGGATTATGTGGAAGTGAATCGGGCAGCAATCCATGAGATGCATCGGCAGGTGGGAGATCTGCAATTGGACGAAAATGGAATCGCTGTACAGGGTCTTTTGATCCGGCACCTTGTCTTGCCGAACGATTTAGCCGGGACCCGCCAGACACTTCAATTCATTGCAGAAGAAATCTCGCCCCAATCCCACATCAGCCTGATGTCACAATATTTCCCTGCACACCTGGCAGTCGGGCATGCGCAACTCGGGAGAAGAATCACTCGCGCGGAGTATGCAAAAGCCGTGTTGGCATTGAAGGAGTTCGGTTTAGAGAATGGCTGGTTACAAGATAGTTTGCAGCTCGATTAACACATTGTTACTCCATCGGAAAACACCTTCTAAACGAGCGGGACATATGAATGCTTTTCCACCGGATTCAAAAGGCCGGAAAACGCAAGATAGAACCCTGTTTTTTAGGAGCCTCTGGAATGACGATGAAATACTTGGTGAACTTCCCGCAATTGCTTGTCCGTCACGTGGGTATAAATCTGGGTTGTGCGGATAC
>JBGOWQ010000165.1:0-3733 GCA_041478715.1 Thermodesulfobiota bacterium
CTTTCGGCCACGATTTGCGCATCGGTCTCCGGGTAGCGAATCTCCTCGATATTGGTGATAACCTGTTTTTGGGTGAGGGCTTCCAAGTCTTTCTTCAAAGCGTCAATGCCAGTGCCACCCTTGCCGATGACCATGCCGGGCTTGGCGGTATGGATGGTAACGCGAATTTTGGCTCCCATACGTTCAATCTCGACAAAGGATATTCCAGCGGTTCCGGCTTTTTGTCGGATTAGCTTGCGGAGAGCAATGTCTTCCTTGATTTGGCTGGTATAGGTTTTCTTGGTGGCGAACCAACGACTGCGCCAATCTTGGATGATCCCCAAGCGAAGTCCGAAGGGATGCGCTTTCTGTCCCACGGTTATTCCTCTCTTTCCTTGACAATCACGGTCAGATGGCTGGATCTCTTCTTGATCCGGTCGGCCCGGCCGCGCGCGCGAGGGAGGAAACGGGGAAGCGTGGGACCCTCGTCCGCATAGATCCGGTGAACATAGAGGTCATCTGCCTTCAAGTCATAGTTGTTTTCGGCGTTGGCTATTGCTGATTTCACGAGTTTCTTGAGCAAGTGGGCGCTTTTGTGTGGCAGCACGGTCAATATCGCCATGACTTCCTTCACCGGTTTCCCCCGCACCAGCTCCATCACCTGCCGTGCTTTCTGAGCAGATATTCTAATATATTTGGTTTGAGCTCTAACTTCCATTATCAAGCCTCACTTCAACGCAGTGGAGCGTTCTGTAGGGTCACCGTGCCCGTGGAACGTGCGGGTTGGCGCGAACTCGCCCAGCTTGTGGCCCACCATCAATTCCGTGACATAGACTGGAATATGCCCCTTGCCGTTGTGGACAGCGATGGTGTGCCCAATCATGCTGGGCATAACGGTGGAACGACGAGACCAAGTCTTGATGATTCGTTTCTCGCCCTTCTGGTTGAGCTCTTCGATTTTTTTCAGCAGATGCTGGTCCACAAAAGGACCTTTCGTTTTCGAGCGTGACATCGCTTTATCTCCGCCTCTTGACGATAGATTTGTCGGAATATTTTTTTCCCTGACGCGTCTTGTATCCTAGTGTTGGTTTACCCCAAGGAGACATGGGCGAAGCCATGCCTATGGGACTGCGACCTTCTCCACCGCCATGCGGGTGATCCACTGGGTTTTGGGCGACTCCCCGGACTGATGGACGCCAGCCCATGTTCCGTTTCCGGCCCGCTTTGCCGAGAACGACGCTTTCATGGTCAATGTTCGATAACTGGCCAATCGTAGCTCGACAATCTAATAAAACCAACCGGACTTCTCCGGAAGGCAGACGAACATGGGCGTTGGGTTCTTCCTTCACCATCAGTTGCGCCGAACTGCCGGCGGAACGGGCCAAAAGCCCGCCCTTTCCCGGCTGTAGTTCGATATTATGAATCAGCGTGCCAGGTGGGATATTCCGTAAGGGGAGACAGTTTCCGGACTTGACATCAATATCGGTGCCGGACACGATCGTATCTCCTACTTTCAGATCTGCTGGGGCTAGGATATACCTTTTCTCCCCGTCAGCATACATTACGAGCGCTATATGTGCGCTGCGATTGGGATCATACTCAAGCGACTTCACTTTGGCCGGAACCCCATCCTTATTCCGTTTGAAATCAATCAAACGATATTGCTGTTTGGAACCGCCACCATGATGGCGAACCGTGATTTTGCCTTGGTTGTTGCGCCCGGCTTCTTTTAGCAGCCTGCGCACCAAGGATTTCTCTGGTGGTTTGGGTGTGAGCCCAGCCTTGCCAAGAGAGACCCGGAATCTGATACCGGGCGATGTTGGCTTATATGCTTTTACAGTCATACAACGGCTCCTATAGGTTCTCCAAAAGATCGATGCGGTAGCCCGGGTGCAGGGAAATAATCGCTTTCCTGCGCTCAGGAGTTTGAGAAGGCATCATTCGGGTTCGTTTCGGTTTGGAGCGGACACTAATCGTGTTCACGGCTCGAACCTTCACTTTGAACATATCTTCCACGGCCTTCTTGATTTCTCGCTTGTTGGCATCGAGAGAAACCCAGAAGGCATAGCGCTTCTGTTTGTCTGCCGTTTGGCGCATGATCTTTTCGGCCAGAATCGGCTTGATCAGGATATCGGTGGGAACCTTGTTCATCCCCACACCTCCTTTATTTTTTCCAAGGCTTCCGTTGTGATCAGAATCGTTTTGGCTGCCATGCTGTCCACCACGTTGGCATACCGCCACAATAGCGGTCGAATACCGGTAATGTTGCGGCACGCTCTTGCCAAAGAAGCTTCTTCCGGTCCGAACAGGAAGAACACCGGTCCCATCACGTCCATCGACTTCAACAGAGCGGCAAACGCCTTCGTTTTCGGTTCAAGCCCGTTCGGATCAAAGATCCGGATTGCCCCGTCCTGATATTTCTCGGATAGAACCGAAAAAACCGCCAACCTGCGCTCGGTTGCTGACATCTGGATTTCATAGGAACGAGGCAATGGACCGAATGTGACGCCGCCTCCGGGCCACAGCGGGGAACGACGACTACCCTGGCGGGCATTGCCGGTTCCTTTTTGTGGCCAAGGTTTGGCTCCACCACCCGAAACCATCCCGCGGGTTTTTGTGCAGGCAGTGCCAAGACGCTTGTTAGCCAATTGGCGCTTTAAGGCCTTCAACACGAGGATTTTCCGTGGTTCGACCCCGAAAATCGCTGCAGGCAATTCCACAGAACCGGACTTTTCACCATTTGCGCCATAGAGAGGTGCTTCCATCTTGGTTTCCATCAACGGTCCTCCTCGATCAGAAGCAATCCCCCCTGGGCTCCCGGAACGCTCCCTTTCACCAGGATCAGGTTTCGTTCCGGTTCAATTTTGATGACCTTCAGGCCACGGGAACAAACGAGTTCCGATCCCATATGACCTGGCATCCGCTTTCCTTTGAAAATCTTCCCAGGCGTAGTCCGGCAACCGATGGCACCGATCCGGCGATGAGACATCGATCCATGCGAAGCCATTCCACCGGCCATTCCATGGCGCTTCATGACGCCCTGGAATCCCTTGCCTTTGGAAATGCCACGAATTCGCAGTTGATCCCCCAGCTGGAATACGGTGACATCCAAACGCGAACCAACCTCGGCCTGGCTTTCTCTGCCTTCCATCCGGAATTCACGGATCAGGCGCATGGGGGAAATGCCGACTTTGCGGCAAATCCCTTGGACGGATTTGGGCAATTCGTTCTCTTTGGCTTCACTGAAACCAATCTTTATCGCTTCGTACCCATCCTTTTTCCGGGTCTTGCGTTCGATGACGAAACAAGGACCGGCTTCAATCACAGTGACCGGAACCACTTCGTCTTGGTTCAACACAGTTGTCATGCCAATTTTGCGACCTATCAACGACTTCATACGGAATCACTCCCCGCTACAGTTTTATCTCGATGTCCACTCCCGCGGGGAGATCCAGTTTCATCAAAGCGTTCACCGTTTCATTGGTGGGGTCGAGAATGTCGACCAACCGCTTATGCGTGCGGATCTCGAATTGTTCACGGGAGTTCTTATTGATTACGGGTGAACGTAGAACAGTGAATATAGAGCGGGCTGTGGGAAGAGGAATCGGTCCAGAAATCCGCGCGCCCGTTCGTTTCGCTGTCTCCACGATTTTCTTGGTGGATTGGTCCAGCATTGCGTGATCAAATGCCTTCAGTTTAATTCGTATTTTTTGCGCCATTTCTCCTACTCGTTGATCTTGGTCACGACGCCGGC
>JBGOWQ010000191.1:0-3450 GCA_041478715.1 Thermodesulfobiota bacterium
AACAAGTGGTGGTCGTCTCCGCCCGGGAAAAGGACAACCTGGATGGTCTGATGCTGATTTTGCAGGATACATGGGCCCATGCCCCGGCGGTGGAGTCCCCCATCAGCAAGAAACGAGTCGTTTACACCTTGAAGGCCACAACCCCCCGGCATTTCGTTGTAACCAAGATGAAAGAAGGAGTCTATCGAGTCCAGGGTGAATACGTGCAGATGTTGGTCGAGCGGACCAACATAGACGACGATCTCGCCGTAGAACGCCTGCAGCAGCAATTGGATAAACTGGGGGTGGAAAAGGAACTGATCAAGCATGGCATCCGGATCGGTGATTCCGTACAAATCGGGGAGGTGGAATTCAACTTCCAAAGCAACGAGGCCGATGCCGAAACCTAGCATCGGCATTTTCGGCGGAGCGTTCAACCCGATTCACCTCGGCCATTTGGCGGCCGCACAAGAGGCCCTTCTCCGCTATCGGTTGGATCGGGTGTTTTTTGTTCCGGCCGGGATCTCCGTGTGGGAAAAACCCGACTGGCTGAATGCGGAAAGCCGATTCCGCCTGGTAGCGCTGGCCACAAATGCCAATCCCCATTTCTTCGCTTCGCGGATCGAAATCGAACGGCCGGACCGTTCCTACAGCGTGGACACGCTGCGTGCGTTCCATCACCGATTCCCCCAAAGCCCCCTTTTCTTATTGATCGGGTCGGATACCTTCAGCGAATTCCCCCGCTGGAAGGAACCGCAGGAAATCCTGAAGCTGGCGGAACTGATCGTGATCTGCCGCCCTGGGACCCGTTTGACCGCCGTATTACGCAACCGGATCACTTCCCGGGTACACCTGCTGCGCTATCCCGGCGTGGCCATTTCGTCCAAGGAAATCCGCGCCCGTCTGGCCCGGGGCGAATCGATTCGCTACCTGGTCCCAGATCCCGTCTATGAAGCGATTTTGCAGGAGACATTCTATCGAGAGGAGGTGTCAAAGTAGAAGCCGAACCGTTGCTGGAGGAGCTGGTGGATGTTTTGTTGAATAAAAAAGCACAAGATGTACTCACCCTTGACTTGAACGGCATCTCATCATTTACCGATTTTTTCCTGATCGCGACAGGGGAAACAGACCGCCAAACTCATGCCCTCTACGAAGGACTGATGGAAACGCTGCAAGAACGGGGCGTTCCCTTCCGAGTAGAAGGAACCGAGCAGACCCATTGGATTCTGGTCGATCTCGGCAATATCGTGGTGCATCTGTTCACGCCCGAGTTGCGTGCCTACTATACCTTGGAAGACTTCTGGTCCCAAGCCCAGAAGAAAGTGTACCTGTAAGGAGGAATCCGTGCCGGAACTGGTAGTGTTGGTCGACGGCAACAGCATACTCTACCGCACTTATTTCGCTTTACCGGCCTTACTGACCAGCGATGGCACCCCCACCGGCGGTGTATACGGTCTAGCCAATATCCTGTTCAAACTGCTGGAGGAAGCCAAGCCCGATTGGATCTTTTTCACCTTCGACCTGAAGGGACCCACCTTCCGCCACCTCGATTTTGCCGACTACAAAGCCAACCGACCCAAAGCTCCTTCCGATCTTATTCAGCAGGTAGCCCTGGCCCACGAGCTGGCCGAGGCTTTGTCCATTCCGGTATTCGAGCAGTCCGGGTTCGAGGCCGATGACATGATTGCCACGCTGACCCACAAGGCTGTGACTGCCGGCAAAAAAGTAGTGATCCTGACCGGAGACCTGGACACACTGCAATTGGTCTCCGATGCGATTTCCGTAATGGTGCCGCGAAAAGGGATTAGCGAAACCACAACCTATGACCGAGCTACCGTGCTCAAGCGATACGGCCTGGAGCCGAGTCAATTGGTGGATTACAAGGCATTGGTGGGGGACCCTTCGGACAATATCCCTCGCATTCCGCAGATGGGGGAAAAAACCGTGGCTGCCTTGCTGGCCAAATTTGGTTCACTGGCTGAGCTCTACCAGCAGCTGGAACACCTGGAACCGCGCCTGCGCACGATTCTGGTGGAGAATCGCACCCAAGTGGAACAAAACAAGTTTCTGACACAATTGATTTCGGACGTCGATCTCTCGCTGGACTGGGATTCCCTAAGGTTCTCTGGTTTCCAGCAGGACAAAGCGAGGGCGCTATTTTCGCGTTTGGAATTTAAGACCTTGCTGCGGAAATTGGCTCCGCCTCCCGCGATTGCAGACGACACACCGCAGCGAACGTTAGAGGACTGGAGACCAACGGCACTACCCCTTGTCTTTGCCCTGACCGAGGAAAAACCTCCGCATCTCGCGTTGGCGGAACAAAACGCGGTATTCGTGGGGGAGTTGGGAGGAGGAACCTCCAGCGGTCTTTTCGATGTGATCCCAACGCTGCCAGAGCCCATCTACCGGTCACTGGTGGATGCTAACCAGCCCAAATGGACGCATGACGGGAAAACGGCTCGAAAAATGCTCGCCACGCTGGACCTCCCGCTAGCGGGAGTCAGCTTCGATACTTTGCTCGCAGCCTACTTGATCAATTCCGGTCGGAGCTCACATACCCTGGATCAAATCTACCTGGAAAAACTGAAGCGACCGCTTTGGCGGGAAGGAGAAGAGATCGGTCCCAGGGAGCGGGCCATTCTGGTGGCCCAAGCTGTGCTGAGACTGACACCCTTGCTGGAAGAAGACTTGATTGCATTGGAGTTGATGCAGCTTTTCCGTGAGGTGGAATTGCCCCTCTCCGGTGTGTTGGCGGAAATGGAACAAACGGGTGTGCGCCTTTCCCGCCGGGTGTTGGAAGAGCTTCGCCGGGAGGTGGAAGTCCACTTGGCTTCCTTGGAAAAGGAAATCTTCGAGCAATGTGGTTGCCGGTTCAACATTTCTTCACCAAAGCAATTGGCCACCGTCCTGTTTGAAAAGCTGCAATTGGCCAAGGGACGAAAAACCAAGACCGGCTATTCTACCGATGCTGCCGTATTGGAAAGCTTGTCCTTTGCGCATCCCGCGGTGGCCCGGATCTTGGAATATCGAGAGCTGTTCAAGTTAAAGACCACTTACATTGATGCCTTGCCGGGCCTGTTGGATTCCAATGACCGCGTGCACACCACGTACCTGCAAACCTCCACTACCACCGGTCGCCTGTCGTCTGTGAACCCCAATCTGCAAAACATCCCCATCCGTTCCGCATTCGGTCAACAGATCCGTCAAGCCTTTATCGCTTCGTCGGGTTCTTTCCTGCTCTCAGCCGATTACTCCCAAATCGAGCTGCGAGTGCTTGCCCATCTCTCCCGGGATCCAGATCTGCTGGAGGTCTTCGCGCGCGATGGCGATGTGCACACCGACACGGCTTGTCAAGTATTCAATGTATCGCCGGAACAAGTCACGTCCGACATGCGACGCACGGCCAAAGCGATTAACTTCGGCATTATTTACGGCATGAGTCCCTACGGTCTTGCCCAGGCCACTGGTGCT
>JBGOWQ010000259.1:0-2704 GCA_041478715.1 Thermodesulfobiota bacterium
CGGTTCCTATGGATATTCTATACTCTCAAGAAAGGTTTGAAGGGGGTAGAGATGAAGAAACTTTTCATCCTGGTGTTAATTTGTGCATTTGTCGTAGCCGGTGTGCTCCCGTTGTATGGAGCCAACACCAAAACCATCGTCTTGACCGTGGGGGAACCCAGCGCCTTGGTGAACGGCAACGCCATCCCGCTGGATGTGGCTCCCTTCATTAAGGATGGCCGGACGTTTGTGCCCTTGCGCTTCGTTGCGGAGCAACTGGGAGGGGATGTCAGCTACGACACCAAACCGGACGGCACGGTCAACACGATCACCATCCGAATGGAAGCGGAGGCTTTGGGGCTGACTGAAAGCGAACAGGAAACCATTCGGCAGTACAGGGAAGCCGAGTATGCGCGCGTCTACGACTTGCTGGATTTCGCCATCAACAGCGACGAGGTCTGGGCGGCGCTGGATGCGGAGTTCTACGGAATCTGGATGATCGGCCTAGAAAAGGAGCGAGCGCAGCAATACGAGGAAGCTGCGATGGAGTACCAATCTGCCTTTGATGCGCCGCGGTACGAGATCTCCTCCTATAACGCGCTGCTCCCCTTGGGCCGGGTGCTGCTGCTGGCAAATCAAATGCTGGAAGCGCGGATCGTTCTGGCGCAATTCATCTCCGAAGCGGAAAGCGAGCTTTCCGGGGAAACGAATCTGGAGTGGCAGATCACGGAGGAAGGGGCAATCCTGCTGCGAAAGGACGTTGAATTCGCACAATGGCTACTGGCCATCGCGGAACGATAAGCAGTAGCGATTCGAGCTGCCTGAGGGTTTGCTGAACTCTGGACGCTGATGAAGTGGGCTCCTAGCCCGCGTCTCCCTTTCCCGGCAGGTTGAGGCCGGTTGAATCGGTGATGAGGATCGAGGGCTGATCGAGAGCCGCACGAATGTCTTTGGACAGACCAAACAGCGCCTGAAAACAGCGGCCGTCCAGGTATTTCAATTCTCCCGTCAGGTTCTGCGCGATGGCGCGGTCGATGGCAGCGGGAGAATGCGCCCACGGATCAGCCCCTTCGGAGCAGAGGGCAAACCCCCAGGGTGTATCGAATGACGGCACATAGGCGGCGTAGGAATCCACCCGGGCAAAGACTGAACGCAGAGTGTGACGGATTGCCCGATGGACTTCCAGCGAGCTTTGTCGCAGCAAGGACGCTTGTAGGGCGAAGATCCCGTGTGGAGCCAGCCGTTGTTGCACTAGAGCGAAGAACTCCTGCGTGAAGAGCCGCACCGAAGGACCGCACACAAAGGGGTCGGTTAGGTCGGACAGGATCACATCGTAGCGTTGTTCCGTGGCTGCCAGGCGTTGACGGGCGTCACCCAGGTGCAGTTGCACCCGCGGGTCCTGGAAGGCGCCGGCGCTCCATTCCTGCAGATAAGTCTTGCATGTCTCGATCACATCGCCGTCCAGGTCGAACATCTCCACCGAGCGAACGCTGCGGTGGCGCAGGACCTCCCGCAAGGTGGCTCCCTCGCTCCCGCCGATCACCAGCACGCGGCTGGGTGCAGGATGCAGTAGCAGAGCCGGGTGCACCAGGGCTTCGTGGTAAATGTACTCGTCGCGTTCTGACGACTGCACATCGCCGTCCAGCAGGAGCATGCGGCCAAAGACCAGCGATTCGATGATCTCCAGCATTTGGTAGGGTGTGGCTTTTTGGAACAGGAGGCGGTGAAATCCGTGCAGGTGAACTTCGCCGGGGCCGAAGGTATCGTGATACCACTGCCATTTGGGCGTCAATTCCGTATTCATTTTGCTGTCACCTCCAGGACAAGTCTGTTAGCTCTTCGGCGCGTCCGCAATCGCTTTCGCCCAAGTCTCAATGGCGGTCCAATCGCGGAAATTTGAAGATGATTCGGTTTGGTGACTATCTTACTCGCAGGAAACGTTTGGTGCAGCACGGATCCCTATAATAAGACAGAGCGAGGCTTAGCCTCATTTTGGGTCAGGAAGGACGGGCGAATGAAAACAGATTCCAAGAAACTGCAAATAGAGTCAACAGCAACGGGTCGAGATCGAATCTCGGTTGAACGCCGCTTCACCGTAGTGATATTTGGTTCCGCTCGGATCCAAGCCGCCGATCCCCGCTACCAACAGGTCTACCGCCTGGCCAAAGCGGTCGGGGCTCAGGGTTGGGATGTGCTTACCGGGGGCGGACCCGGATTGATGGAGGCTGCCAATCGTGGTGTCCAGGACGGTCGCAAGGATAGCCATGCTCGCTCCTTGGGATTCAATATCAAACTGCCGCAGGAACAAGAGGCGAATCGCCACCTGGATATCAAGAGGGATTTCCACCTCTTCTCTCGTCGATTGGACGCCTTCATGGCTTTGGCCGATGTGGTCGTGATCGCACCTGGCGGGGTGGGGACCTTGTTGGAGTTTTTCTACACCTGGCAATTAACGCAAGCGCGCAAGATCGACCGTATTCCCATCATCCTGCTCGGTGCGATGTGGGCAGATTTTTTAGAGTGGATCCACCATTGGCCGCTGCGGAACCAGCTCCTCTCTTTGGAGGATTTCCATAATGTTTTCCTAGTGCGGTCCGTACCTTCAGTCTTGAAGCTGATCCACACAGCATACAAAGCGTTTCAAATGGGGCAGATCCACAGCTGCCTAGAGTTAAAGCAGAAGATGCGGAATTTGGAATGTTAAAGGAAGAATGAACACGGACAA
>JBGOWQ010000152.1:0-4111 GCA_041478715.1 Thermodesulfobiota bacterium
ACCCTGGACGGTGCGGTGAAAATCTGCCCGCCCGGACCAGAGGTCGTCGATGCCGGCCAGAACAAACCGCCCCCGAATCAACACATGTTCGTTGCGTAAGAGCTGCACTCCGTTGATCCCCAGCGTAAACTCCAATGGTGCTGAAAGATTTGGGCCAGGGTATCCGTAATCGTGATTTCCCAAAACGGCATACACACCATCCGTAGCGTGCAATTGCCGTAGAGGCTCAAACGTGTCGCGCAGGTGGGCGTGCTTCATTTTGTAGAGAAAGTCTCCCCCAATCAGGATCAGATCGGGTTGTTCCGTATTCACCGCCTCTACGATGTGCTCCAACCAAGCTCTGCCTTTCAATTTTCCCAAGTGCAAATCAGCGAAAAAGGCAATGCGATAAGGTTGTTTCTGATCCTTGGCACCAGGCAGGCTCACTTCCACCCGTTCTACGTGCAAACACAGAGTACTGCGAACCAGGATCAGCAGAAAGGCGGATGCCAGGGAAAATGCAAGAGGGATCAGGCCAAACAATTCCAATCCAGAAGTTCCAAGCATTAGGAATGAGATAAAACAGAACAACAGCGCGAACACGACGAGACTGTTCGCATGGACTACTCGACGAGGATTTTTCAAGTTTCTAGCTTCCAGGGTATCGTAATTTTTTTCAACTCACTGGGGAAGTAGCTTACGCGGATCCCTTACATTGGTCAACCGCTAACGGTCTCTTTCTATTCCCGATCCCTTACAATAGCGAACATGGACGAATCAAGAGAAACGGATTTCAACCAGGTTTTGGACCGGCGCCATACCCAATCCTTGAAATGGGACGGCATGGAGATCCTCTTCCCGGTGACGGATCTTTTGCCGATGTGGGTTGCGGATATGGATTTTGCTTCCCCGCCTTGCGTGCGAGAAGCTCTGCAACGAAAGGTCACGCACGGTGTGTTCGGTTATCCTTTTCGCCCCCACTCCTTGCTGACCGCGGTCGCGAGTTGGTTAGGAAACCGCCATCGGTGGGCGATTGAGACAGAATGGTTGGTTTTTGCTCCAGGTGTGATGGCCAGCCTGGCAACAGCTTTGTTAGCCTTCACCAAAGTGGGCGACCGGGTCTTGATCCAATCGCCGGTGTACTATCCCTTTTTCCAGGTACTGGAACGCAACGGACGGTTGGTGGTGGACAATTCACTCCGACTCGATGGAGAGTGCTATCAAATCGATTTTGCCGACCTAGATCGGAAACTGCGGGGCGCATCGATGATGATCTTTTGCAGTCCGCACAATCCGGTCGGCCGCGTTTGGCGGAGTGAGGAATTGGTCGAAGTGGCTCGTCTGTGTGCCAAACACGACGTCCTTCTTTTTTCGGATGAAATTCATTGCGATCTTGTACTATCAGGGAACCACCACATTCCCAGCGCCTCCCTGGTCACAGCCGGCTGCCGGACCCTCACCTGCATGGCTCCCAGCAAGACTTTCAACCTGGCCGGGCTGAGCACATCCTTTTGCGTGATTCCGGATGCGGACCTCAGAGCGAAGTTTGCGCAAACCCTGCAGGCACTGTTCCTGGACATGCCGAATCTACTAGGCATTGCAGCGGCAGAAGCGGCCTACCGCGATGGTGGGCCATGGCTGGATCAGTTGCTTTCCTACCTGGAAGGAAACCTGCAGGCGATCCGGTTGTTTCTTTCAGAGCGCCTACCCGACGTTCAATGCATTCCGCCAGAAGCCACCTACCTAGCCTGGTTGGATTTCCGCCGGCTTGGGCTGCCCCAGCAGGAGCTCAACCAACGACTGGTGGACGCTAAAGTAGCCTTGGATGACGGTATGCTCTTTGGTCCAGGCGGTGAAGGATTCCAGCGATTGAACTTCGGCTGCTCCCTTGCGCTCTTGCAGGAAGGCTTGCAACGAGTAGAGCTGGCCAGAAAGAGTGCAATCTCGCACTAACCGAGACCGTTCCTCGATGGTCCCCCGATTCGGAGTAGGAAAGAGATCGCTTAGGTTGTGTCAGAATTGCGGCAGGAACAAGGAACCTGGCAGAGACGAAGAAGATTGAACTCCCCTGCGGGTAGGGATGGTCAACCTGGACTTGGAAGAAGCGGATAATTCCCTTTCATGCAATGGCGATCTCCTCTTGCCAGAGAGAAAGCCGTGGCATAAGCTACCAAAAGTGAGTCTCCCTGACTCGTCGATTGGCGAAATCGTTGACGGCACGCCAGGGTCCCCGCGAACGCGAAGAATACCCCTTGAGATGGAAACTGACGATGCGCACGAATCGATTACAGGCATTCTGGCGCAGCGCCCTGCTGTTTTTCGCCGTATTGGGCCCAGGCTTGGTTACCGGTTCGGTGGACAACGACGCAGGGGGCATCACGACCTATTCCGTGCTGGGGGCTCAGCACGGGTATCAGCTCCTCTGGATTCTGATTCCTTCGTTCGTTGTCTTGGTGATCATCCAGGAAATGAACGCCCGCATGGGGATGGTCACCGGCAAAGGTTTGGCGGATCTGATTCGAGAGAACTTCGGCCTGCGGATTACACTCTTCATCCTATTGGCCCTGTTGTTCGCCAACCTGGCCAATACGGCCACGGAGTTTGCGGGGATTGCTGGAAGCTTGGCCATTTTCGGGATTTCGAAATACATCACCGTACCCTTGGCGGCAATCCTGGTCTGGTTTCTGGTAGTAAAGGGAACCTACAAGTCCTCGGAAAAGATCTTTCTCATCTTCAGCGTGTTTCTTTTGTCTTATGTCATTTCAGCGGTGATGGCTAAACCGGACTGGGGCGCAGTTGGCCTATCGCTTATCCGACCCAGCATGGATTGGAATCCAGGAACGGTGGCCCTAGTTGTTGGCACAATCGGCACCACGATTGCACCTTGGATGCAGTTCTACATGCAATCTGCGGTGATTGAAAAGGGCTTGACCATGAAGGACTATCGCTTCGAACGGTGGGACGTGATCATTGGTAGCACCGCTACCGTGGTCGTAGCCTTTTTCATCGTGGTGGCCTGCGGTGCTACCCTCTATCCAAACGGAATTCAAATCGTGGAAGCGAAGGACGCTGCCGTAGCCCTGCAGCCTTTGGCAGGTGCTTTGGCCTCCTATGTATTTGCTGCCGGTTTGTTCGTTGCTTCGCTTTTTTCCGCCACGATTCTACCGATCGCCACCGCGTTCTATATCTGCGAAGCGTTTGGTTTCGAAGCCGGAATCAACAAGACCTGGAAAGAAGCCCCGGCGTTCTACGGGATTTTCACGGCTATCATGGTCATCTCTGTACTGATTATCCTGATTCCCAATGCTCCTCTAATCTCGATCACCCTCGGCGCTCAAATCCTCAATGGAGTCTTGTTGCCGGTGGTGCTGTTATCCATGATTCGCTTGATCAATCGAAAGCAAATCATGGGTCAATTCACGAACCGTCCTCTGCAAAATGCGATCGCATACGTGACTGTGTTCATACTCGTGGGACTCACACTCGTGATGCTCGCCCTAAATCTCGTATGACCAATCCGATTCGGGTAATTCCTGCTGGACCTTGGACCTGATCGTGGAAATCGAACGTAAGTTCCTGGTGCAGGATCTGGATCCAAATGAGCTAGTCGATTTCCCCCATCAGGAAATCCGGCAGCATTATCTGGCCGGCAGTTTTGGCGTCAGAATCCGCCAGATTGGCGACCGCTACGAACTGACGATCAAGGGCCAGGGAACTCGATGCCGACGGGAAATCAGCAAGGAATTGACTGCGGCGGAATACGCTGAATTGTACTTGATGTGCGATCGGGGTCTGGCCAAACAGCGTTACCGAGTTGGTCCCTGGGAAATTGACCTGTTCGCCGGTTCCCTGGCCGGGTTGGTGCTGGCAGAGGTCGAACTCAGCGATCCGGACCAGGAATTGCCTCCCTTTCCCTTTTCATCGGCCCAGTGGACAGAAGTGACGGAGGACTTGCGTTTTGCCAATACAAACTTGGCCTGGGGTCGCCTACCGTCCCGTTGAATGCGTTTCTGCCAGCAATACCGCCCGCACCGGAGAGGCCTCGCTGTCCTTTAACTTGAGCGGAAATGCGACCAGCGTGTATCTGCCTGCTGCGACATTCGCCAAGTCGATCCCCTCCAAAATCAGAATG
>JBGOWQ010000149.1:0-4200 GCA_041478715.1 Thermodesulfobiota bacterium
CTTCGGTGCAGACAAGCTGCCGAAGCTGGGCTGTTCCATTGGCCACACCATTAAGGAATTCCGCGAAGGGCAGAAGGAAATTAAGCTCACCGAGGAAACCAAGAGCGAAACAAACCACACAACAAGCTCGACGTAACAAATCAGAGAGGAGGAGAAACATGGCAGATTGGAAAGAAGACGCCTATCTCGACGCCAAGAACCTGGCATGCTCGATGCCGATCGTCAAGCTGAAGAAAGCGATCGATGGATTGCAGTCGGGCCAAATCCTGAAAATGGAAGCCACCGATCCCGGTTCCATACCGGATGTCAAAGCCTGGTCGGACCGGACGGGCCACCCCGTGCTCTCGGCAGAGCAGCAAGGCAAGGTCTTCGTGTTTTACCTCAAGCACTCCTAAAGGAAAGGAAGGGAAACGAAATGACGGAAAAACCGAAACGATTGGCGATCATTGCCTCCAAAGGCACGCTGGACATGGCCTATGTACCGCTACTCCTGTCCACTGCGGCCACCGCGATGGGTATGGAAGCAGGGATCTTCTTCACCTTCTACGGGATGAACATCATCCGCAAGGATCGGCAAAACAAGCTGTTCGTTGCAACAGTGGGCAACCCGGCGATGCCGATGCCCGTGCCCAACATTCTGGGCATGTTACCGGGAATGACTTCGATGGGGACCATGATGATGAAAAGCATGATGAAAAAGGCAAACGTGGCCACGATCGGTGAATTGTTGCAGGTCGCCCGCGAGACCGGCGTCCGGCTGATCTGTTGCACGATGACGATGGGTGCCTTCGGCGTCAAGGAGGAAGACATAATTGACGGGGTGGAATTCGGCGGGGCCGCAATGTTCCTCTCCTATGCGGCCGATGCCGAGATCTCGCTCTTTGTTTAGGCCGATCCCGTGGCGGAATCCAACAAGATTCTGATCGTGATGACTTCCGGCCCGGAAACGCCGCGCCGCTGCGCCACTCCGTTCTTCCTGGCTGCGGTGGGAGTCGCGATGGAATACGAAGTGGAAATGATCTGCACCATCGATGGCATTTTGCTCCTGAAAAAGGGCGTAGCGGAGAACTTGAAAGCGGCGGAAGACGGCAAACCAATCTTGCAGTTCATCCGGGACGCGGTGGATGCAGGCGTCAAGATTTACGGTTGCACCCCCGCCCTAGAATTGCATGGCCTCACACAGGACGACCTGATCGCGGAATGTGCCGGCCTTGTCGGCGGCGCTCACCTGATCGGGGAAGGAGTTAAGGCTGACCTGGTGCTGAATTTTTAACAGGAGGACATGATGGCGGAAATCCGCGGTTGTTTGTTACCCCAAGAGTTGTATTACTTGGTAGAGAAACACGTCTGGGCCAAGGTGATCTCCCCGGAGCAGGTGCGTATGGGCCTGACCTCGGTGGCCCAAAAACTTTCCGGTAAGCTGACTTCGATCACACCTAAGGAAACAGGCAAGGTGATCGCCAAAGGCAAGAGCATCGGCACTGCCGAGAGCGCCAAGTGGGTCGGTCCTGTGCCGGCTCCCGTATCCGGCACGGTGGCACGCACCAATCCCAGCTTGGCAGATAACCCGACGCTGGTGAATTCCGATCCCTACGGCGAAGGCTGGATCGTAGAGCTTACGCCGGCCAACCTGGACGAAGACTTGCAAACCCTCGTTACCGGACCGGAAGGCATCCAACAATACCAAGCCTTCCTGGAAAAGGAGGGAATTTCCTGTAGCTAAGGAGGTGCGTATGAGCGAACCATCTTCCCTGCGGAAAAACACCGTCGGCCGTCGGGACTTTCTGGCAGGATTCGGTGCAGCCCTGGGCGGGCTGGTGCTGCTTTCTGCCGGATGGTGGGGTCGGCTGCTTCGGTCCGAGCAGAAGCCGGATCCGCAGCGCCTTGGCCTTCGCCAGGGTTCCGTACCGAAACCGCCCACAGAGCACGAGCCATGAAATTTGAGCCCAAACTGGAAGAATCGATCCTGGCCTTTCTGCATAAAACGAAGATCTCCCGCCGGGATTTCTTAAAAGGCTGTTCCTTCCTGGCTCTTTCCCTTGGCTTGGATCAGGTGGAGGGTATTGCCAAGGTTGCAATGGCCATCGCCACGAAACCCCGCCCTCCCGTGATCTGGCTGGAGCTTCAAGACTGCGCAGGCTGTTCGGAGTCCCTCACCCGCTCGCAGAATCCCCTCCTTTCCCAAATGGTGCTGAACACGATCTCCCTGGATTACCACGAGACATTGATGGCTCCAGCAGGCATCCAGGCGGAAAAGAGCCGTCAGGATACCCTACGGGAATATGCCGGGAAATACATCTTGGTAGTGGAGGGCAGCCCCTCCCCCAAGGATAACGGGATTTATTGCACGGTTGGCGGCCGATCGAACATGGCCATCCTGGAAGAAGCAGCTGCGGGAGCCGCAGTGATTGTCGCCGTGGGCAACTGTGCCAGTTTCGGTGGAATTCCCGGGGCTTCTCCGGCTCCTACGGGCGGGATCGGCGTGCGGGAGGCCTTGCCGGGCAAGACCGTGATCAATATCGCCGGCTGCCCACCGATCGCGGAGGCCATCACCAATACCTTTGCCTACGTGCTGGTCTACGACCGTTTACCAAGGCTGGACGAGCTGGGACGACCGACATTTGTTTATGCCAACACCATCCACGACCGTTGCATCCGCCGCTCTTTCTACGACGCCGGCAAATACGCCATGGGTTTCGATGACGTTCGAGCGCGCGATGGGTATTGCCTCTATATGCTGGGCTGCAAGGGTCCCACTACTTACAATGCCTGTCCCACGTTGCGCTGGAATGGTGGCGTTTCCTATCCGATCCAGTCCGGCCACCCCTGCCTAGGTTGTTCCGAGCCGCATTTCTGGGACCGAGGTTCCTTCTATGCGGGTCAATCCGCTCCCCTGGCCTCGCCCAGTGGAACCATCGCCGCGATCGCAGCCGGTGCCGGAGCGGCCGTGGGAGTGGGGAGTGCCCTGTTAGCCCGCGCTCTTTCCGCCAGGAAAGAGAAGGAGGAGAAGACCGATGGCGAATGAACTGCTGGCGTTTGCCCGCGGCCCGCTGTTTTATGCCTGTCTGACGTTTTTTCTTTTCGCCATGACGTTCCGCCTGTTCCGGATCCTGCTGATGCGCTGGCAGAAGGATCGGGCCAAACCAAAGGGCAGCGCTGGCTGGGGGGCGGTAAAAAGCTTTCTGAAAGCGGTGCTGATCTTTCCTTTCTTTCCCGGTTTGAAGGGACTGCCCCAACGCAGCACGTTGGTTTATTTCGCCGGCGGCATTTTCCACCTTTCCCTGTTCCTGGTGATCTTCTTTGAATCCGCTCATATCCTGGTCTGGAAAGAACTGATCGGGCTGACGTGGGATCCGATTCCCTCACCGATCATCGACGGTTTCACGGCCGCCACTATCCTGGCCTTAATTGCCCTGGCCATCAACCGGATGACCAACCCGGTTCTGCGCCTGTTGTCCGGTCCGGCTTCCTACTTGAACCTCCTCTTCGTTTTCATCCCCTTCACCACCGGTTTCCTGATGGTTCACCACCTGATTTCGCCCTACAGTACCGTCTTTGCCGTGCACATGCTGTCTGTGGACTGGTTGTTGCTGTGGATCCCCTCAAGCCGGATCTCTCACTTTGTCTTTTATTTCTTCTCTCGGGCCGCGCACGGGGCGGAATACGCCCGGCGTCATGCCGAGCCGTAAGGAGGCCGCTATGGACGATAAAGGGAAAAAGGCCTACCTGAAATATCGCCAAATCCTGCGGGCAGGGATCGCTGCCCAATTGGAGTCCTGCACTCGCTGTGGCATCTGCGCCGGCGCCTGCTCGTTCTACACCGAAACCGGCGTACCGGAATACACGCCGATTTGGAAAACCGAGCTGTTGCGGCGGGCTTACGAGTCAAACTACTCTTTCCTAGGCAAATTGCGGGACTGGCTGGGAATGGGGCCAACCTGGGATGAAGAAACCCTACGCAAGTGGAGTTTGCTGGACTACGAAGCTTGCACCAACTGCAATCGCTGCGCTCAGGCCTGCCCGATGGGAATTTCCATCGGTACCCTGATCCACAAAGCGCGGGAGGGTCTGGCAGCGGCCGGGATGGTGCCGCCAGAGCTGATGGCCACTACGCAAAAACAACTCACGATCGGGAGTCCGCTCGGTGTCAGTGATGAAGCGTTCCAGGAACGGATGGAGTGGGTAGCCGACGAATACGAA
>JBGOWQ010000168.1:0-3668 GCA_041478715.1 Thermodesulfobiota bacterium
GAACTTGACCGTTTGTTGCAACCATTCCAGCAGAAAGAACTCGGGAGCTCCTCCTGGCCATCAGGGTGAGAGACATTCTTTCTCGTGTCTCATCCCCTTGTTCCCCTGGTAAGTGCAGCTCTACCGTTTCGAACACAACGCCCTCTTCCGGAATTATTGCAAAAGGAACCCAACGGATCAGTCGGATCGCGCTTGTTGTCTGTGTGCAGGTTTGCGATTCTCCGATTCACGATGCCAGCGCTCTGTCTCTCTCGCTATTTCTAATCTTCACTTCGTACTCCCCTACCCGATGCTGACGTTCTTTCCGATGGTTTGATTGTACCGCATTTCGCCGGATTGCCCTATTTGCGGTAGCGGGCAGCCGAAGCTTCGACGGGGTTACGCAAGGAACACGGTACGCTGCTGGCGCACTTGCCACAGACGTCGGTCGGGGCCGCAAATTTGTACCGTGACCCATTTTCAAGGCACAAACCATAGCACGCCTGTCGGTTGAATCCGCTTTCCTGCAAGGCTTGGCTGGGACAACGGGTCAAACACCTGCGGCAATACCCATGATGGGCAAAGAGACAGTACGGTTTGTCCGGACGTGAGGTGGGCTCAATGTCCGCCGTTGTGATCAGACTCCCCAATCGCCCGCCGCATCCTTTGGCGGTGATCAGCATCCGATGCAAACCGAAGGTTCCCAAGCCGGCAATGAACCCGGCGTGTTTGTGAGACCAATCACTGACCAAGCGCGAGGGATCGAAATTGTGCGTGGGGGGTGGTGCGACGGAAATAAAACCCTGCTGTCCCAGCCAAGCTACGAGTTCCCGGCTCAAGGCTTCGATCAAGACATTGGTTTCCACATAGGCCAACGCCCATTCGCGCGATGCGATGGTTCCTGGGCCATTGCTGTGAACAATTTTCGCTGAAAAGGGCAGAAAATAGGTAACCACCGTTCGGGCGCGAGGCAAGATCTCAACGGGCGATCTCATACCAAAGTGCATTTGGCAATCGACAAAGAGCGGATCCTTTGCCTCCGCGAATGCGAGAAGAGGATCCTGCCAGCGCGTCTGGGTCTGTTGGCGGGAGGGATAGGTTTGAAGGAATGTTTGCGCAATCCCCGCCAAGGCGTCCTGCATCGTTTCAACTCGGTGATTTTTTATGACCGAACCATAAACAGCAGCATCTTTAACGGGGAGATCGCTCGCAGAGCATGCGGCTGATGGGCCGGCATCAAAACCGCCTGCCCTTCCATCAAGCGAAATGGGATGCCGGCGATGGTGATTTCCACCTCGCCCGCCAGGACTTGGACGAAAGCATCAAAGGGAGCCGTGTGCTCACTGAGCCCCTGTTCTTGATCGAAGGCAAACAAGGTCAGCGTTCCTGCCTTTTGATCCATTAATGTACGACTGACCACAGCCCGCGATTGAATGGTCACCAGGTCGGTCAACGACAGAACTTCGGCTGCCGGGATTTCGTTGCGCGTTTCCATTTTTCTCCTTCCCCACAGCTAGGCTAGACGGCTATCGGTGGAATATCTTCGATCGTTCGACCGAATGGGTACAAGGCCATGCCGGCCAGCTTCCAGTGTTGAACGGCAAAGGGGATCCCCAGGATCGTGCAAGCGCAAAGCAATTCGCACGCGGCGTGGGTTAAAGCGATCCACAACCCAAACAGCAGGATCCAGAAGACGTTGCCTAACACGGATAGCACGGGATGGCTCTGCGGAACTGCAATCGCTCGCTTGCCAAAGGGAACCAGGCTGAAAAATGCCAGCTTAAAACATTGCAGGCCAAAAGGAATCCCGATCACCGTCAGGCTCAGAAACAAACCGGCTATCAGGTATTCGCAGAAAATGATCCATCCGCCCAAGAGGATCCATAGTATATTTCCGACCAGACTCATGGTTTGATTCCTCTTTTCTGCCGGTGAACCGGTTGTTGTCTTTTTCCATTGTAAGGATAGCGTAGAGGAATATGCTTTTCATGTGACAGAAAACCGCAGGTCCCTCCGTTCTTGCCTTAACACTTTGGGTGGCTGCAGGGCGCAACCACCCAAAGTGACAGACGATCCATCATCGACCGATTCTCGGTTGGGTCGAACCCTATCCGTATATCAGCGCATCATGAAAGCAATAGCCGACGCATTCCGGTTTTCCACCGCAAAGATCGCATTTGTAGGCCTTCCCGGATTTGGCATCTAACCAGATGGCATCAAAAGGACAGGCTGGAACGCAGTTCCCGCAACCGTCGCATTTCTCCGGATCCAGATGGACAGTACCAGACTCATCCGCCATCAGAGCCAGGGTTGGACAGGCTTCGATGCACTTGGCATTGTTGCAGTCCCGGCAAAAAAAGGATTTGAACAATGGATCTTTCAAGGAAGGGTAGTTCCTGGTGATCTTGATCCTGGCTTGCTCCAGCCCGGTGACTCCTTCGTGCACGAGCGTGCAAACCAAAGAACACTCCTCACAACCGACACATTCCTTTTGAATGAATTGCAGTTTCACCGCAGTCCCTCTTCTATCGCGTATTTTTTCAACGTTTCCTGGGTCGGGATTCCATTATTATCCCATCCTCGGCTGATGTAATAATCATCCAGCATGCGGTCCAACCCCGCCTGAGTAATGTATTTCCCTTGGGCAGGCCCGTCCGGCATCGGATCATCCAACACGCGCCCGGGGAGAGTGTCGTCCTTACGGGACAAACCCTCGCGGGTGTTAAACAGCCGGATCGTTGTTTCGATTCGATCGGCAATGTGCTGAAGCTCTTCTTCGGAAAACTCAAGATCCGTAACTAGCCGCAAATACTGATTGAATTCGGCCAGGGAAACCGGCACAGCAAAGCTTTGGAAGTCGCAGGCAACCAGAGAATGCAGGATATTGCGTTCATCATAAAGCCCTTTGATGGCCACTCCCTTTCCGACCGGCGTATAGGGCGGCAAGTCTCCAAAAACTTCCAGCGCAGGCGGCCACGCCCGTCGATGGCAGGCTCCCCTAGGAGACACAGCATAGGCCAAACCAGCACCAAAGGCTCGTCTGGGGTCGTAGGCCGGGAAACCCAGACCCTTGGAGTGCATGGCAAAGTGGCTGGAATTCTGTCCGATTTTTTCGGCTAAATAGGCAACCCCTTCCGCGGCCCAAGCGCCGATGCCTTTCCGGTAAGCGATATCCGACAGCAGCCTCAAAGTTCCAGCTACATCGCCGAACGCGATCCCCGCTTGTTCGGAGAATTCACTGGGGATCATTCCTCTTTGGAAGGCTTCCATGATAAAACTGATTGCAGCGCCCGCGGACATTGTGTCTATTCCAAGCTTGTCACAGATCATATTGGCTTCTGCCACCGCATCCATGCTGCTGATGCCCAGGTTGGTTCCCAGCAATCCCGTGGTCTCATACTCGGGACCCTCCAACCGAAACACAGTCTGGTTCGAATCAATACATTCCAGAATTTTGCCGCAAGGAACCGTACAACCCAAACAAGAAACGGAGCCCTTCGACTTCTTGACAACTCCGGCAGAATCGAGGTTTCCAGCCGCAGCAGCAAACGTTCCAAACTGGAAGTTCTTTGTAGGCAGCATGCCTGCCTCTTGCGTCGCATCGAACGTAGTGGCGGTTCCGGCTCTCTTATGTGCCACGGCTCCCCAACTGGTCCGAGCCGCTGCCATCTTTTCTTGATGAAGCTGCA
>JBGOWQ010000173.1:0-3588 GCA_041478715.1 Thermodesulfobiota bacterium
AGCTTTCCTTGCAGCTCCACCTCCAGCCCGGTTTCCTCCGGTACCTCCCGCAAGGCAGCGGAATCCGACTTCTCCCCTTTCTCAATCGCTCCCTTGGGCAGCGTCCACGCGTCACGGACGCGAATCAGAACGACCTGCAAACTCAATCCCCGGCCACGATAGACGATGCCTCCGGCCGAGAAGGCCCACCTAATGGGGTACTTGGCGGAAGAAGCGGACATCCTCGCGCGGCAAGGTGTTGGTTAACCCCAACAGGCGGGCGTAGACGTGTGTTTGGCAGAGGCTTTCTCCCATCTCGAGAGTATCGAAGGCCTCGGACAGGGTTCGCCCTACGCTGAGTGCACCGTGATTGAGCAGGATGCCAAACTTGGCGTGAGCAAAAGCTCCAGCGACGGCGTCTGCCAACTTCTGAGTGCCGGGACGGGCGTAGAGGATCCAGGTTACCGCTCCCAACACGATCTCCATCTCCGGCAGGATCGGTGGCAGCTCGGTCGGGCTGGTGGCCACCAGGGTGGCAAAGGGAGGATGGGCATGCACGATCGCTCCCACGCTCGGCTTGGCGCGATACAATGCATAGTGCATTTTGGCCTCGCTGGAGGGGCGGCCCGGGGAGAGAGGATGGCCCTCCAGATCCACTTTCACGATCTGCTCCGGCAGCAGTCGGTGTTTGGGTACGGCGGCCGGTGTCACCCAAATCAGGTCGCCTACTCGCACCGAAAGATTGCCGGCATAGCCGCAGTTTAGCCGGCGCTCGTAAAGGTTTCGGGCACCCTCCACGATCTCCCGTCGAATTTGGTTTTCGTCCATTCTGCCCTCCGCTTCCAGCATAGCAAACAGCCCGCCCGTACGAAAGAATGCTAGAATAGCGAAATGACCCGGTTGATCTTCTATGGCGGTGCGGGCGAGGTTGGTGGAAACAAGATCTATCTGGAAGATCAGAGTACCCGGATCTTCCTGGATTTCGGCAAGAGTTTCTCGCAACGCTCTCATTTTTTCGACGACCCTTTCTTGGTTCCACGAGAATTGGAAGACTTGCTGGAGCTGGGGCTGATTGATCCCCTGGATGAGGTCTACAAGATCCGAGCCTTGCACGGCAATACCCGACCCGTCGATGGCATTCTTCTCTCCCATGTGCACGCCGACCATGCCGACCATATTTCGCTGATTCATCCGGTGATCCCGGTCTACCTCGGTCAGGTGGCAAAGTTGATCTTGGATAGCTTTGCTGTCACCCGCTACCGTCAAATGGACAACGACACCAGCGAGTTGCGATTCCGCACCTTCCGTACGGGGGATCGTTTCAAAATCGGCTCGATCGGCGTGGAGCCGATTCACGTTGACCATTCCATCCCCGGTGCCTACGGTTTCATCTTGCACACCACCGCCGGTCCGATCGTCTACACGGGAGATTTTCGCCTGCACGGTCCCAAGCGCCAGATGTCGCTGGAATTCGTGGCTCGGGCAAAAGAAGTGCGGCCGGTAGCCATGATCTGCGAGGGGACGAATGCGTTTTCTCCGCCCAATTTGACCGAGGAGGAAATCCAAAGAAAGCTGGAAGAGCTAATTACGGCCAGTCCGGGGTTGGTGATGGTGTCCTTCCTCTTTAAGGACATCGACCGTTACCGCTCGATCTTCCAGGCTGCAAAAACCCAACGGCGGAAGTTGGTGATCTCCCTAAAACATGCCCATTTCTTGCGCGCGTTACGCCGCGATTCCCGGCTGGACCTACCCCCCTTGGACGATCCCGACCTTCGGGTGCTCGTGCGGCGCCGGGGATGCTTCTACGATTGGGAAACAGAGCTACGCGATGCTTGGGAGAAAACCGGGCGGACGGTGACCGCGGAAGGGATTGCCGAGCGGCAACCGGAATTCCTGCTTACCCTGAGCAACTTTGAGTTACCTGAATTGGTCCGGATTAAGCCGATACCGGGCAGTATTTTCGTGCTGTCGATGACCGAACCCACTAACGAGGAAGCCGAACTGGACTACGACCGGCTAACGCATTGGTTGACGCATTTCGGCCTGCCGCTCTATTCCTTGCATGCTTCCGGTCACATCCTGCCCCACGATCTGCGTTGGGTGGTGCAAGAAGTGCAGCCCAAGGAGTTGTTTCTGATTCATTCCGAAGCAGCGGCGCTGTTGGCCCGCTATTTAAGCGACGTGGCCTCTTCCATCCGGATTCCCCAGCGGGGGGAGGAAGTGGTTCTGGTCGGCTCCTGACTTGACACAGAATGTTCGACTGGACAAACTATTGTCGGATTGGATGTGATCCCAACCCTGCGAGGTGAATGAGCCACCAATGAAGCGAATCCTTCGAATCAACGGGCGCGATTACGCCCTGGATTTACCGGCAAAAACCACATTACTGGCTGCTATTCGTGACTACATCGGCCTGACCGGTACCAAAGAAGGCTGCGGTACCGGGGAATGTGGCGCTTGTACCGTTTTAATGGATCAACAGCCGGTCAACGCTTGCTTGATGCTGGCTGCCCAAGCCGAGGGAAAAGACATTCTCACCATCGAAGGGCTTTCCCAGGATGGAAACCTGGACCCAATCCAGCAGGCGTTCATCGACACCGGCGCCGTACAGTGCGGCTACTGCATCCCCGGAATGATCATGACAGGCAAAGGGCTTCTTTTGACCAACCCGCACCCTTCCATTGCCCAGATCAAAGAAGCCATTGCCGGTAATCTTTGCCGTTGTACCGGTTATTACCAAATCGTGGCGGCGATTGCCAAGGCCAGCCAAGCCAGATGAAATTTGCATCGCTGATCCTGGCCGCAGGAAAATCCGAACGCATGGGTACGTTGAAGCTACTCCTGCCATGGCGGGGGCGAACGATCCTGGCCGAAGTGGTGTCTCAGGTGTTGGAAAGCGGTGTGGACCAAGCCTTGGTGGTGCTGGGGTATGCCGCAGCGGAACAGCAAGTCGCTCTGGCTGACATCAGGGACGATCGTCTGCAAGTGGTTCTCAATCCCCAATATGAGCTGGGAATGTTGTCCTCGGTCCAAGCGGGGCTCCGCCGCCTGTCGCCGGCGGTGGAAGCCGTTCTTCTAAGCTTAGGAGACCAACCCCGACTGCCTGCCACGGTCTATCGTCGGGTGATGGAGCGCTATATCAATTCGGGCCAAGGGATCCTGATTCCCAGTTATCTCGGAAAGCGCGGCCATCCGATCGTGATTCACGCTCGTTTCGTGTCGTATCTGTTGAGCCTGGATCCCGTCACGGAAAGCCTGCATAGTCTGACCTCGGCCTACAGAGAGCAAATCACGGACCTGCCCTTGGACGAACCAGCGGTTCTGCAGGACGTGGATCGACCGGAGGACTACTAGCATCTCCTGCAAGAGGAGCGGGGATGAAAGATTTCCAACTGTTTTCTCCCACCGAATTGGAAGAGGCTCTGGATTTGTTGACTCGCCATCGCTGGCGGATGCGGGTACTGGCCGGAGGAACCGACTTGCTGATCCGGATGCGCGACGGCCAAGTCCAGCCGGAAGCCGTGCTGGATCTCACTCGAATCTCCGCCTTGCACTTTCTCAAACAGGACAGCAACGCGATTGAGATCGGGCCTTTAATTACCCATACAG
>JBGOWQ010000247.1:0-2784 GCA_041478715.1 Thermodesulfobiota bacterium
ACTGCCAGCTTGTCCCCGGCTGCTAAACCGGCTTGCTCGCGCAACTCTTTCGGCAGGACCATTTGACCCTTGGCGTCCAGGCTGACGATCGCCGCAATCCGGCAGCACTCCGAACTGCAACATTCGGTCTGGGAAATAGGCGCGGTTTTTGATTTCAAAGAACCCTCCTTTTTCAGCATATTTTGATATTTATGATATTTCTGAATTTTCTCTTTGTCAAGAACATCGGGGTTCTGCAAATTCCAAATCGATGAACATGTCCCCGCAGGTCGCCAAAAGAAAGGAGACCTTGGGCAGAGAGGATCCGCCAGTTATCTTCCATCCGGCGAATTGTGTGAGCTGCAATGGTGAAGGGGACCCAGAAGAAAGTGTTTACTAAGGTGAGACAATAGCAATAGAGGTTGTAAGATTGACGTGCGAGATTTGATGCTTTCCTCGAGATTGGTATGATAAGCAAAATATGCTGATGAGGAATTCACTAAGGAGAAAACAAATGCACTATTCGAAAGTCTTACGGGTGATCCCTCTTTTTCTGATTGCCGTCCTGGTGATCTCCTTCGCGAGCCCATCTCTTACTCTTGCCACTCCAATTGGCGCTCCGCTGCAAATCTCTTTTCTTTCTGGGGGATCCCTGACAACTTGGGAAGGCTGGTTTGTTGACCCTTGCGGCCCTGCCAATCTGACGATTTTGAAAAATGACGGCGTTACCCAAGCGACGATACTGGCCACAGATCTGCGCAAGATCGATGCCACCGCCATAGCCAGAGCTGGTTTGGATGGACCTTTCAATAATCCCTCCGCATTTTTCTACCTGCCCTTCGCTCCCAGCGGAACAAGCTATGACTTGCTGGGCGAACGCGGGGTACTGAATTATACTGTCCCAAACCCGCTTCCTCTTAATTACAGCGGGCCCTACACCACCGTGGCGGACACCTTAAACGGTCCCAGTCTGAGTCCGGCGGTTGTCGCTTCAGCAGGTTGGTACTATATCGTCTCCTTGCCTCACTCACTGTCAGGAGAAACCAGGGACGGCACTTTCAGTCTTCACATGGCTTTCAACCCTGCTACCCCCCTTCCTACCTCACCGACCCCGACCGCCACGCCGATCACGGCAGGAGCCATCGACCTGGTCTTTTGCATCGACACCACCGGCTCCATGGATGACGATATCCAGCAAGTGAAGGACGCAGCGGCGACAATCATTGGCACCCTGGCAGCACAGACTTCGGATTTCCGCATCGGTTTTGTCGGTTTTCGCGACTTCGGATCGGATCCGCCGGACGACCCCATCTTCCAAGACTACCCCTTCACCAGCGATGTAAACGCGATTATCGCCAACATCAACTCCTTGACCGCGGATGGGGGAGGCGATGATCCGGAAGCTGTCTATGAAGCCCTGTTACGCGCCATGGACAATGTCACGCTGGGTTCTTGGAGGAATGGTGTCGGAAAGATCATCATCCTGATGGGAGACGCCGGACCCCACGAGCGGGGAGAGATCTCGGAGGACGGCAGCTATACCTACCAATACACGGTTTCCGATGTAGCCACCGTAGCGCAGAACTTAGATCCGGCGCACATCTTCCCCGTATTGACCGGTGGGGCCAGCGACGCAGCCAAGGACTCCTTCAAGCAATTGGCCACTCTGACGGGGGGACAGGTGTTCACCGCTGACGAAGCGGCCAAAGTACCCCAAGTCATTTCTTCGGTGATTTCCACCGCTGTGGCTGAGGTCAGCCGGGTGTTTCCGGACATTTCCGGCCATTGGGCGCAGGCGGAATTGGAGAAGCTAAGTAAGATCGGCATCCTCAAGGGATTCCCCGACGGCTATTTCCGACCGGATCAGAACATTACTCGAGCCCAGTTCGCCAAGGTGATCACCATTGCCCTGCGCATTCCCGAATTCAAACCGACCGCGCCCACCTTTCCGGATGTGGCAAAAGACCACTGGGCCTACGGCTATGTAGAGGCAGCCGCCAAGCGGGGATTGTTGGTGGGATTCCCGGATGGGACCTTCAAGCCCGATGATTCCGTCAGCAAACCGCAAATTGTCAAGATCATCGCTCAGGAAAATGGATGGACCGCCAGTCCGGCTTCCCCCAGTTTCAGCGATATTAGCAAGGCTTTCTGGGCCTATCCCTACGTGGAAGGCGCCTTCCAGCAAGGGGTCCTGAAAAAACCCGATGCATTCATCAACAGCTCCGATACCACCTTCGGGGATGTCTCTGCCACCCGCGCGCAGGCTTGCGTGTTGGTGTATCGAATGATGGAAGCAACCGGGGCCTTTGAGCCGGCTACTCCCACGCCGACACCCACACCTTCTCCCTCAGCTACGGTCTTCACCATCACGGACGCCAAAATCTGTACGCAATTGAATGCGGATAATGCGCCAGTGGACCCTGGTTTCACCTTTCCCTCCGCTTCCACCACAAAGCTCTACTGCTGGCTCTCCTATTCCGGCGCCAAGCCAGGGACCTCCGAGATGAAGATCCAGTGGTACTACGAGGGGTCATCCATCACCGATCCGACCACGGTGGTGGCCAAAGAAATCGACGGAACCGCGGCCTTCCACATCGAAATGGTGGAAGGCGCCGGACCCTTCCCGGCCGGCGCGTACAAAGCTGAGATTTACGCCGAAGGGAAGCTGGTCAAGACCTTGGTGTTCAACCTGGAATAAGGATCACAGACAAGGAGGGGGAGTTTCCGCGCGCTGGATCAGTTCTTTGCGCATCAACGGAAACTCCCCCTCTCGAAAGAAAAAACTAGCCTAATTTGCGTTGAAAA
>JBGOWQ010000089.1:0-5641 GCA_041478715.1 Thermodesulfobiota bacterium
ATGGGCGGGGTTGGCTCGCAGCTTCAAATACCTGTCAGAAGTGGCTTTCTCCGAGGCTGAACTGGCCATAAAAGCTCCCTCCGGGCTGGAGAGATAGAGGAAGATCTCCGCTCCCAGCATCTCCAGTACGTCTACTTTGGCCTTCACCGGTATCTGGCCCTCGCTACCCGTTTGGTCAATGGTGATGTCCTCCGGCCGAATGCCGAAGACTACCTCCTTACCGGCATATTTGCGCATCACTTCTCGGTGCTGCGCCGGCACGGGCAAACGGAAAGAAGCCATTTGAAAGAACGGTTCCTCTTCCCCGTCAATGAACGCGGGAAAGAAGTTCATCAGTGGGGAACCGATGAATCCAGCTACAAACTTATTGGTTGGATAATCATAGACTTCGCTGGGAGTCCCCACTTGCTGGATGATTCCCTGGTTCATGATCACAATCAGGTTCCCCAGGGTCATCGCTTCCATTTGGTCGTGAGTGACATAGATGGTGGTAACCTTCAGTTTTTGGTGCAGCTTGGAAAGCTCCACCCGCATTTGAACGCGCAATTTGGCATCCAGATTCGAGAGGGGTTCGTCCATCAGGAACACTTGCGGATTGCGGACAATCGCTCGCCCCACCGCTACCCGTTGCCGCTGACCTCCCGACAGTTCCCGCGGTTTTCGTTTGAGATAGGGAGTCAACTCCATCATCTCCGCGGTTGCCTTCACCTTTTGGTCGATCTCTTCCCTTTTAACCCGACGCAGTTTGAGCCCGAAAGCCATGTTGTCATACACCGTCATATGAGGGTAAAGGGCATAACTTTGAAACACCATCGCAATATCACGCTGCTTGGGCGGGAGATTATTGACTATACGATCCCCGATGAAGATCTCCCCTTCGGTGACTTCCTCCAGACCGGCGATCAGGCGAAGGGTGGTAGTTTTTCCGCAACCCGAAGGTCCCAAAAGGACCACGAACTCTCCATCAGGAATTGTCAGGTCAATACCTTTCAGGACCTGAACTTTGCCGAAATCTTTAGTCAGATGTACGAGTCTAACTTCAGCCATATTCCATTCCCCTCCAGAGTTTCACAATTATTCGCAGACAATGAATGGAAAGCGAAAAGAACTGGACGACCGGGGATTCCCGGTCGTCCAGGTTTGATCCTTGGAAATGGTCTTGATGATCTCTGTTATCCGCGGATTCCCGCGAACCCATCTTTAGCTATGACGTCATCGCGGCAATGGCCGCCACTGCGTCTGTCTGCATCTTCGGGGCGGCTTCGGCCGGTGTTAGTTGTCCACCAAATACGCCCTGCATGGACGGTCGGTAGGAGTCCCAAATCGCCCGCATCTCCGGGACGGTTGGCATTGGCTTACCGGTTTCTACCTGATAGGCGCTACCCTTCAAAATCGGGTCAGAAGTAATGATCGGATCCTGCATGGCTTCCTTCAAACTGGGAAGGATCGAGAGGTCCTTTACCCACTGGCTTTGAATGGCGGTAGTGGCCATAAACTCGAGGAATGCTTTGACTACCGGCAATACGTCGGGCTTGACCTTGGCGTTGATAGAGTAACCCTTGGAGGAAACCATCGGTGTGGGCCAATTGCCGGTTGCCACGATCTTGGGGATCCGGGTGACACCCCACTGGAATGTCTTGATGTCGTTCTTGTACCCCCCCAGGGCCCAGTCACCGTTGATGATCATCCCGGCCTGACCTGCTTTAAACAGACTCTCGGCAATGTCATAAGTGGCGCCAACGGGGGAGACCAGCTCATCCAACAGCATTTTGCCAAAGGCCAGGGAATCGATCATGCCCTGGCTATCCAAAGTGGGCTGGCTCTTGTCATCCATCACCCAGCCGCCAAAGCCACCCAGCCAGGGGACGTGGAAGAAGGGCTCTTGCGTGTTCCAAACCACACCCCATTGCACCGGTTTGCCGCCCTCTTCTTTGTAGAGCGCCTTGCCCATGGCGATCATTTCATCGGTGTTAACGGGCGGCGTGGGGACCAAAGTCTTGTTGTAAATCAGCATCAAGTGGTTGCCAACGCGGTCCGGCATGGCCCACGTCTTTCCGTTCAGCTTCATGGAGTCCACCGCGTTCGGCATGAACTTGGCCCAGAAAGCCGCACCGAACACGTCATCGAGCGGTTTGATCAGGTTCAGGGTGCTGAAGGGGCCGACATTGTCATTGGGTCCATACACGATATCCGGACCGGAACCGGCCAACGCGGCCGTCTGGAAGTTGGAGCGAAGGTCTTCCGTGCCGTAATGGACAATGTCAAAAGTGACCGCATATTGAGCCTTTACGGCTTCCGTAAATGTGGTGATATTCTTCGTCAGTAGTGTCTTTTCGCCCGGGTCCATCTGCTCCCACAACGAAATGGTCACTTTCTGGGCGGGAGGCGGTGGGGGCGGTGTGGTGGACGTGGGGGATGGTGACGGGGTGGGTGTAGGCGTGGGAGTAGGAGTCGACTGCGCGCAACCGCTAAGAAGGGATAGCGTGGAAAGGCTTAGAGCGACAACAAGCACCCATACGAATAGTTTGCTCTTGTTCATTCCTTGTTTCTCCTTTCGAAACCAGACAAATCTCTACTTGGATCTTGATCCTCCCTGCTTGTCGCCTCCTTTCTTTCATCCTTGTATAGACCATACCCCTTTCAACAAGACCAAGAAGGAGAAATTTCATTGACGATGTGGCGTTCTCCCTCCCATTTGTTCCTCCATTATAAGGCAACCCCGCGGGGAAACGTAACGAATTCAAGCACTTGGTCAAGCAGAAGCGGAAGCGCGTTTTGTACCACTACAGAAAGCTCCGTACCCAATTCCAGGGATTCCGGTTCCAGCCCCAAAACCTCGCAACGGAGGGGCAAGGACTCCTTCAATTGAAGACCGTTCCATAATTCCAACAGGCCCAGGTCGTGGCCGCTGATGGCTGGGTCTCTCTCCATCCGCGTGAACTCCCGCAAAGAAAAACGGTGGAGCGTCCCCGCCGGTTCGCCCAGACGGATGGCGTCCAGGATCAGCAGGTCCCCTACTCCCTCCAGGTACGGCAATAGTGTCAAACCCAATGTACCGCCATCGATCAGCTCCCAATCGCCCACATTCCCATCCAACGCCCGGATGGCATGTACGCCCAGGCCATCGTCTGTCTGAAGCAAATTGCCCAAACCCAGGATGACTTTGCGATTTATCATGTCTACTGACCACCCGGTGCGCATAAGGAAGCGGATCCTTTCGGAAGTGCATAGGGCACCAAGCTGCCGGCATGGACTTCGGTCTTCCCCAGTTCCTTTCCTTCCAGGTCCAATACGTGCACCGCACAGGCCAGGCAGGGATCGAAGGAGTGGATCGTTCGCAGGATCTCCAGCGGTTGCTGTGGGTCCGCCAGCGGTGTCCCAACCAGCGAAGCTTCATAAGCGCCCGGTTCCCCCTTTGCGTCGCGCGGTCCGGCGTTCCAGGTGGAGGGTACCACCGCCTGGTAGTTGGCAATCTTTCCTCCCCGGATAACGATCCAATGCCCCAGCGCGCCCCGCGGCGCCTCCATGAAGCCGAAACCCCTGGCCTCGCCCGGCCACGTCCGCGGTTCCCATTTCCGGCCATCCCAGGTCACTTCATCACCCGCCTTGATATTGGCCACCAATTCCTGGTACCACTCCTGCATTTTGTGCGCGAAGACCACCGTTTCGATGCAGCGGGCCGCCGTTCGCCCCAGCGTGGAGAACACCGCAGCAAGAGGCGCGTCCAGCTTCGCGAGCGTGCCGTCCACCAGCTCCTTCACCTGCGCATTGCCCTTGGCGTACATCACCAGTACGCGGGCCAACGGGCCGACCTCCATCGCCTTGCCGTTCCAGCGCGGCGCCTTCAGCCAGGAGTATTTCCGCTCCACATCCAGCTGCTCGTAGGGGGGTCGCGGCCCGGTGTAGTGAAGATCCGTCTCTCCCTGGAAGGGGTGAAGGCCGGCGGAGTCTCCTGCCGAATAGTCATACCAGGAGTGGGCGACGAATTCCTGTACCTGGGCGAAGTCCCTGGGGTCCGGCTCGATCACATTGGTGAGATCGCGATTCAGGATCGCTCCTGCAGGAACGAACTTGGCGCCACCAGTCTGGGGAAACTCACCCCAGACCAGGAAGTTTCCCAGGCCTTCCCCGTATCCGGCCCAATCCTTGTAATAGGAAGCTATTGCCAGCAGATCGGGCAGGTAGACCTGATCGACAAACGCCGTCATTTTTCCGATCAAATCCCCTACCAGGCTCAACCGTTCGACGTTGAGAGCATTGTCCGAATCCAAGCCAATCGGGCAGGGTACTCCACCCACAATAAAGTTGGGATGGGGGTTCTTGCCACCAAAGACGGTATGCAAGGCCACAACATCCTTTTGCCAGTCCAGCGCCTCCAGGTAGTGGGTCGCTCCCAGTAGGTTGATTTCCGCCGGAAGCTTGTACGCGGGGTGTCCCCAGTAGGCATTGGCGAAGATGCCCAACTGACCGCTCTCCACGAAGGCCTTCAACCGGTTCTGCACGTCCGCGAAGGTTCCGGGTGAGGAATTCGGCCAGGCAGAGATGGATCGAGCGATCGCGGATGTTTGGGCTGGATCGGCGGATAGGGCGGAGACCAGGTCCACCCAGTCCAGTGCGTGCAGATGATAGAAATGCATCACATGATCGTGTACGTACTGCTGGGCGATCATCAGATTGCGGATCAGGTTGGCGTTCTTCGGAATCTGGATGCCCAGGGCATCTTCCACGGCTCGGATGGATGCGAAGGCATGCACGGTGGTACAGACCCCACAGAAACGTTGAGTGAAAGCCCAGGCGTCGCGTGGGTCGCGGCCGACCAGGATTTTCTCGATCCCCCGAATCATGGTCCCCGAGGAATAGGCGGCCTTGACCTTGTCTTGGTTGTCCAGCTCCACTTCAATCCGCAGGTGTCCCTCGATCCGGGTCACCGGATCAATCACAATGCGGGTCATCTAGGCACTCTCCTTTCCAGGCGGAACCAATGCCTTCGCCACCATCTCCGCCAACGACAGAACTTTGATCGGCAGGTTGTAGTGCTGGATCCCGTCATTGAATTGCAGGCGGCAGTTTGAACAGGAAGAAACCACCGCTTCCACTCCCAGATCGGCCATCTGCTTCACTTTCACGTTGAACGCCTTCATCCGCAAGGGTGTGGCTTCCTGGATGGAAATGACACCGCCGCCCCCACCGCAGCACCAGTTCTTCTCCTTGCGCTCCCACATCTCGCGGAAGCGATTCCCGGCGAGTGCTCGTAACAGGAGACGCGGTTCTTCAATCAAACCGTCGCGCCGGACGACCTTGCAAGGATCGTGATAGGTGATAGCACCGCCGGAATCGCCATCGGCTTTCAACCGGATCCGACCGGTCTGATAGAGCTTAGCCATCACCTCCGTGATTTGCTCCACCTCGAATTTCGGCCGCCGCCCCAGCAGGTTGGGCAGGCTCCAGCGCAATACGTCAATGGCATGGCCACACTCGGAGATAATCAGCCGTTGGATCCCGCTTGTTTCTGCCAGGTTGACTAACCGGAGAGCGATTTCCTTGGTAAGCCGGGGATCGCCCACGAACGTGCCGAAGTTGGTCACTTCCCGTGCCTGGCGGGAAGCCGTCCACTGCAAGCCTGCTGCATTCAACACCTTTG
>JBGOWQ010000118.1:0-4840 GCA_041478715.1 Thermodesulfobiota bacterium
CATTGGCGGTATCTATGCCTTCGCTACGGACAGACGACACCGCCGGATCGTCATGTTGTCAGCTCTCACTTTTGTTGTTTTTGCTTGGCTGGACACCGCCCTGCATTCGATAACCTTCTCCTATCTGCATGCTGTTTTTGGTTGCCTGTTTTTCTTCTACGCTGCCTCCGCTCTTTTGTGGCGGGTATGGCAGGAAGAACGTATTACCTTAGATGTGCTTTCGGGCGCTGCTTCCGTCTACCTGCTGTTGGGGATCTTCTGGAGCTTTCTTTATGCGTTGGTCGAGCTAGTCCTGCCGGGATCCTTCGCCGGCGCTCCCGTCAATTACGTGTACTACAGTTTCACCGCGCTGACCAGCACCGGTTTCGGTGACATCGCCGCGGTGAGCGGACTGGCGCGCTCGGCTACCATCTTGGAATGCGTTACCGGTCCCTTGTTCATTGCCTTGCAGGTCGGCCGCTTGGTGGGGATTCAAATTTCCCAGAGCAGCGAACATCGCAGTAGGGTGATGCCACCGAAAGCGCCGGAAATCTAGACTTCGTTCGAATTGATAGGGTATCTGTTGATCACTTTGATTCGGCGTTGTGTCCGCAAGAATAGTTCTGTCCCTTTAGTGGAACCGCTATCGCCTGCAAGGTGATTTCTCTTCCGAACAATCTGCAGTTGTTGATCGAGAGACCAGAACCGAATTCCAGAGTGGCCAATTTCAATAGTCCGGCAAACCGGACGCAAGGTGCGGTCCTGCTTTACCGGACGTCAAATTTATCCGGATTTTGCTGCAAAAGAAGGCTCCCTACCGGGAGCTTTCGAACAAACTGGGGAATGTGCCGGCACTACTTTTTTCACCGTGGTGGCAGTCTAGGCGGGTGAAACGCCCTACGTACCAACCCAATCCTAACAATCCTAACGGGTTGGAAACATCAACCGGTAGGCTATCGAGGCGCTGTGGAGGCGCCACAGTTTGGGCTGAAGCGGGCAGCTTCTTCCAGCTGGGGGTAACGGTCCTCGAAGAGCGTGAACTCCAGCAGGTAGCGCGGTCGCATTGCACGGGTAATATCTCTGTCTTGAGCCTCTCTTGGCGCAACACCTCGCCGATCTTGGTTGTGGGAAAGCCGGTCTTCAATTTCAAATGCGATGTTATACTAATTTTGTCTCTAATCCGAGTAGAAAGGCTGACAGATGAGTATCGATCCGGAGAAGTTGGAGCAAATCGAACAGATCGTTGCGCAGTCGACGGTGGAGGACCTGCAGAGGGAGGGCCTCAAAGAATACGTAGAGCCCTGGGAAGACGGCTACCGGACCCATGATCACCCCCTTAACACCTTCGAGTGGTGGTACCTGGATGCAGACCTGGAGGACGGCTCTTCTACCGTGATCGTCTTCAACACCAAGCCGCACACCCACCCGCAGGGTCCCCTGGCGCCCTCGGTGGGCTTCCTTTGGCGCCACCCCGACGGGAAACGGGAGCAACTGTCGGACAAGCGAAAGCCCGAGGAGTTCTCCGCCTCTACCGAGGGTTGCGACGTTCACATCGGTCCCAGCTGGTTGAAGGGTGACCTGAACCGTTACGAGATGCACACAGAAACCGAGGGTGTTACAGCCGACTTCGTTTTCCAGCGGGGTTCCCCCTCTTGGCGGCCGGGAGCAGCCAAGACCTACCTGGACAAAGCCAAGACACGCTACTTTGCCTGGGTGGTGCCGGTTCCCTACGGCACGGTGGAGGGCACCATCACCCGCGACGGGAAGACCATCGCCATGAAGGGCACCGGTTACCACGACCACAACTGGGGCAATATCCTCTTGAACGGGATGTACGACCACTGGTACTGGGGTCGGGCACACGTCGGGGATTACTCCGTGATCTACGTGCAGATCACTACCCTGCACATTCTGGGCGGGATCAAGCTCCCTGTCTTCTATTTGGCCAAGGGAGACAAGATTCTCATCGGGGACGGCCTGCCGCTCTCCCTGATCACGGACGAGTTCGTCAAAGATGAAGCCAGTGGGCGCTCCTACCCGACCAAGCTGGACTTCGACTGGCATCGCGAGCAATACGGCTCGGTCCATCTTGCCATCCGCCATCCGCAAATCATCGGCACGCTCGACCTGCTAGACTCGGTTCCGCGCTGGGAACGGCCATTGATCCACCTCTTTTCCAACCCCCACTATTTCGACTTCGAGGCTGACATGAACCTGACCGTGGACTTGCAACAAGACAAGAGCCAGGTCAACGGCCACACGATCTACGAGCTAATGTTGCTGCGTTGAGGAACCCCTTCTGCTGAAACTTTCAGTCCTGGCCCATCCTGTGAGGTTGGACGAGCCCTTGTTTCACCTACCTGCGGATTTCCTCGAACTGCTCCTGGTAGATGGTGCACAGTCCCCCCAGAGTGGCCAGGCGAAGACACACGGTCTTCCGCATTATGTCTTCCTCCACCTCTTTCTCGTCGCTAGCCTGCAATGGATTGTGGGCCGGACGCGAGTGAAAAGGCGACTGGATCCTTTTATTACGACTCCCAGAACCAATTATTGCCTACTCGATTTCGATTCGCCGGCAGGTTATGAAGGTGCTGTGGGAGCGCCGCAGTTTGGGCAGAAGCGGCTGTCTGGCTCCAGTTTTGTCCCACATTGGCAGCAAAAACCAGAGGAAACGGGCGGGGTTTTCGTTGCGCTGGGCTGTGCTAACTGGGTTTGAAGGGTCCGCATCCGTCTGCGAGCGCGCGTACTGATCACCAGCCCGACGATGCCAAACAGAAACATTGCACCGAACAGGATTATGATCCACTCAAATACGGATAAGCCACCCCGGCCGGTGTCGGATGGTCCTTCGGTAGCAGGCGTCGAAGGCGGAGGGGTACTTGATGGCGGAGGCGGAGTCCCTGTTGTGATAGTGCCGCTTGGCGTGTAGGTAAAGCTTCCTCCCTGTGGGCCTTCCAAGACGATGTCGTTTCCACTGGGCTGGGCGCTGCCTTCGTAGCCGACCAGTTTCCCCGATACGCTGAGCGTCAATTTCTGCCAGAGTTCCAGGTTGGGAAACTGCAGCTCGATATTTCCATTGTCCAGTACGGAGCGCGTGGGTTGAGGAGAACTTGTTTGCATTTCCCAGAAACCGTTGAAATCCGTCCAGGAAAGGGATAGGCGATAGCCATATTCGCCCGTTGGTTCTGGCGTTCCCGCGGTGACACCGGGAATTGTCCTGAGGAATTCAATCTCTTCCTCGATGGTTTTGGGGTAGCCGAGTGGAAGCATCACTTCCAGCGTTCCCGTGCCGCTGCCATCGTTTTCCAGCCGGAATTGACCCGCAAGGGTTGGCATCAGGTATTCGGTCGGCGTTACTCCTAGCTGGAAGACGATTTTCATCGGTTGTTGGGTGGTGAAACTCACCGTCTGTACGCTCAACTCTCCGGTGGTGCTATCGATTTGACCGGGAACATTCACCTGCAATTCGTCGCAGCCGGCTTTGTCGCCAAAGACAAGGGTCACAGTACCGCCGGACCCGGACTCCTGCCAACTGGCATTCAGCAACTTCTGGGGGCCCTGGGCGAAATCCGTCCACCGAAAGGGGATCTCCCAGTTGCCCATCCCGTGGTCGACCAGCGGGCTCAGTTCGATTCCCGGCGCTTTCTGGAAGAAGGAAAGGAACGCTTCTGGCGTTTTCGTGCTATCGGCTGGTAGGTAGATCTGCAGACTGCCCCAGCCGCTTTTGTCCGCCGCGAAGTTCAGCTCTAGCCGCAGGTTTTGGGGAGGCAGGGGGACGGTGGCCTGGCAGAGAGGAAGCCCGATCACCAGCAGGCCCCCACAGAGTAGAAATGCAAGAATCCAACGCATCACCCTTCCTCCTTTATCCGACCGTCGTTCGACAATTTCCGTCTCTATTCTAGGCAAGCCGGGTCATGCGGGCAAACCATGACAGCGGTTTTCTTCCTTGTATGTGATCACGGTTTGGGTACGTTTGCGGGTAGAATTTCCTCCACCAACCGAAACACCCCCTCTTCCAGCCGCAATACCGCTACCGGCTTGCTGGGCACGTGGATCCCAGGGCCGTACGAGATGGTCCCCGTTACCGCGATATAGTCTCGGGTTTCCTCCAGGGCTCTCTCTAAGTCTTTTCCGTCGGTTGTGCCGGCTTGCTGGATGGCATTGGCCACTAAGTGAATTGCGTCGTATCCCAGAGCTGCAAAGGCGTTTTCCGGCGTCACGCCCCACTTCTGCCGGTAGGCTGCGATGAACTGCTTTTTTCGCGGGCTACCTCCTTGCTCGTCCAGCAAACAATGCGTTGTGAATGCTACGTTTTGCAGGTCTTTGGCTGCGGCCAGGAAGATGTGAGAATCGAAACTATCGCCGCCCATCACCGGCTGTTCCAGGCCGGACTCCCGTAATTGGCGGACGATCGTTCCCGTATCTTCCGGACCGCAAGCCACATAAATCAAGTCCGGCGGGGGATCAAACTGGTCAATGGCAAGGATTTGGCGCGAGAAGTCCGCTTCCCCGCCGGCAAACATCTCCTCCCGCAGGATTTCCCCGCCGAGGGCGGTGAACGCCTGGCGGAAGTAATCGCCCAAAAGCAAGGCGTATTCCATCGAGCGGTCTTCCAGGATGCAGGCTCGTTTCGACTGAATCCGGCCGACAGCATATTCAGCCGCAGCAGCGGCTTGGGCGTTGTCGCCAAAGCACGCCAAATAACAGCGGGGCAATTCCAGCGGCAACCGGGGAGAGGTGGCACCGCTGGTGATAAAAGGGATTCCTGTCGGAGCCAGAATCCGCCCCGCGATCCGCACTTGGTCTGTATCGGAAAAGCCGATGACGGCTACCGGTTGTTGTTCAAGAAGCCTTGAAGTAG
>JBGOWQ010000171.1:0-3617 GCA_041478715.1 Thermodesulfobiota bacterium
CGTTTACGATCATGCAGGATCTGCCAAACCTTATCGAACGATCATCACCGGGCAATGCGCGTGGTGGACTACAGCGTCGGATACCGATCCCAACAGGAATCCGGCCAATCGCGACATCCCGCGAGAGCCCATCACGATCAGATCAAAATGGCCTTCTTTGGCCGTTTCCAGGATCGCTCGGGCCGGATGGCCTTCCAAGGCCTTTCGTTCCACTTGCACCGACGTATCGGCCAGCAACTTGGCCATTTCCTCCAAGACCATGTCCGCTTCCTGTTGTCGAAACACCATGATCTCGGGCACAGCGGAGATGAATTTCTCTTCGCCAGGTGAGGCTGCAGCAGCAAAAACGATCGGGTTCATGACGTAGAGCAGAGTGATATCCGTCGTCTGGCAACCGGAAGCGATGCCCTTGGCAAGTTCCAGCGCCTTGCGTGATTCATCGGAACCATCCACCGGTACCAAGATTTTCTTGAACATATTCCCTCCTTCGATTCATAAGTTTCTTTTCATTATAATTATGGCATGGAAACTTGGGATGCGAAGAAGGCATTGCAAGATTTACCATTGGCGGAAGAACCGGATGATCTGCTACGCAACTTCTCCTTCCTCTTGCCAAAAACCGGCTTGGGACTGGATCTGGGCTCGGGCGACGGCAGGAATTCCATCTTCTTGGCGCAAATGGGTCTGCAGATGAAAGCTGTCGATAGCTCTCGCCTGGCTCTTAGCCGCTTGAAAGAGAAAGCCCGGGACGAGCATCTAAATATCTTGACCTTCCGGCAAGACATGATGGAGTTTCACCTGGAACCCCGTCAATACCAGGTCATCCTATGCCTCTGGTCCTTGATGTACCTCCTTCCGCAACAAATTCTGATGCTGGCGCAGCGGATGACGGCCGGCCTGCAACCGGGCGGTCTACTGTTCTGTTCCGTTTTCACCGATCAGGACCCCAACTACGCTGCCGCTCGACAGAGGTTGGCGCAAGTGGGCGAACGCCTCTATCAGAAAAAAGGCTGGGGCACCTTCTATTTTTTTGCGCCTGGTGAGCTGGAAGGTTTGTTTCGGGATTTACGGCTCTTGTATTACGCAGAAGGCCACTCCACTGATTTCCTGCGTGGCTCCGTACCTCATCGTCACCATTGGGCTCAGCTCGCCGCTCAGCAGCCGCCGGAAAGAAACTGAGGGAATACAACCTGTTTTCCCGCCAAGACCTTGCGGTACCTGGGTGAACCCATCGCCAAAAATGGGTCATAGGTATCGCGCTGAAATACGAAGCTTGCGTTTTCGATAACTACCCGTAAGGCGTAGTCGTTGGCTCGAAATAACAGAAGGATTTGGGGATGGTGCCGGGGACCGGAATCGAACCGGTACTCCCTTGCGGGAAGCGGATTTTAAGTCCGCTGCGTCTGCCTGTTCCGCCACCCCGGCGTTGTGATGGATTTTATCAAAAAAATGGAGGCGACACCCGGATTCGAACCGGGGGTGAGGGTTTTGCAGACCCTTGCCTTGCCACTTGGCTATGTCGCCTCTGGAGCGGGAAACGGGGCTCGAACCCGCGACCCTCAGCTTGGGAAGCTGATGCTCTACCAACTGAGCTATTCCCGCAACCTATTGCTTACTATTCTATGAATCCGCCAGACGCTGGTCAATGATTGAAAATCCATTGCCGGGGCATTGCTTCCCAGTGATCTGATCAACTTCGATGCGCACGATCGATACTGAGTCCGCTTCCCGATCGGTAAACTCTGTGGACGGAGCACCGTAGTGGCGACTGATTAAGTCGAGGGCATTCTTCTTTTCCTCCCGATCCTCTACCCGATGAGCTGTGCCAAATCCGATCACGCTGGCATAGTGCATTTCCCATTCGCAAGGAGTCCCTTTGGCAACGATTTTTGTCTCTAGCTCCGCCTCAAAGCAGACTTTGGGATTCTGTTGCAAAGTATCCATCTTCCTTCCGACGCCGGTGGAGTGGAAATACAAATGACCTAGTCGGTATGCGAAGCAGACCGGCACAAGATAAGGCTGATCGGCCAGCGAAAGAGCAATCCGGAGGATTTGCGCTTTTTGCAGTATCTCTTCAATCGCTTTCGGATCTGTGATTTCCCGGTCCTTGCGGCGCATGCTCCGCAAATCTTTCCGCATCCCCCGAATCGCGTCAAGCGGTGTGTATTTGAATCCTACCACTGCTATCGAGGTGGGCGGAAGCGGAGACAGTGACGTAGGAAATAGCCGCAGAGCCATGGTTTACCTCCAACAAATGGGCGAAAAGACCATCTGTCACAGTGCACAGTCTTGGGAAGATTTATCTAGGATATGTTGCGTTTTTTCGCATGCTTATGTTGATACATGCGGGCATCTGCGACTGCCAGCGCTTCATCTATTGCATGCATCCCTGCAGTACTGACTTCAGCAAAACCAATGCTGAATGAAAGACGATACAATCGTTGTTCTTGCTGATTCTCCTTTTCCAATTCGTTTTCCAATCGCTCCAGCAGGCGTGTCACTGTCATTGCAGGAGATAGATGGGCTAGTACGACAAACTCATCTCCACCGATGCGGGAAAGGATATCCGACTCACGGAAGGTGCGGCGTAAGATGTTTGTGGTATCCTGCAGAGCTCGGTCACCTTCACTATGACCGTAGCGGTCATTGATCCCTTTCAAGGAGTCAAAGTCCATAAAAATCAAAACAAGACTCACTGGCAAACGAGCTGCCAGCTTAAGCTGTTGCTCTGCCAAAGTGAGCAGGCCGCGGCGGTTGTATAGACCTGTCAATTCATCTCGCAGAGAAGCGGCCAAAAGGTTCTTTTCCATGGCCTTTCGCTCGCGGATGTCCTGCACAACAGAGAAGATCACTGGAATCCCAGCCAGCCGAAACGAGCATGAATTGATTTCAACCGAGATGCAATGGCCGTCTTTGGCTAATAACTCAGGTTCGAATTTAACTTGCCCACCTAACTGCAGCTTTTGTGCGTATTGAGAGAGCTCCTGAATGGATCCCGGCCAGAGTTCCTGCAATGACATTTGCAAGAGTTCCGCTTCTTCGTAGCTAACCATTTGGCAGAAGGCCGCATTGCCTTGGAGAAAACAAAAATCTGCATCACTCATAACCATGCCCAGCGGTCCATCCTCAAAGACGTGGCGGAATCGTTCTTCGCTTTCTTTCAAGCGTTGGTCCGCTCGTTTGCGCTCAGTAATGTCCTCTGCGGCACTCAGTGTGGCGAGAACGACACCCGCCTCGTCACGCAGCAGGGCGTTGTGCCAGGTCAAAATCCGTTCTATACCTCCGTTGGTGGTTGAGTCCTCCTGAGACCCAAAGTATTCTATCTCCCCGCCGGTTAACCCCCGATAGACGCGCTGTAAAATCTCCTTCGTCCGTACCGGTAAGTCACCGTTGGATAAGCATTTTTGCAGCAATCTCTGATAGATCTGCGTCCGCTCTTGACCCATGGGCGGAAACTTTGTACTCACCGCTGCACTCCTCCTGAACCTATACCCTGGCTTTGCTATTTGCTCCAAAACCTCTCTAAAACAGAAAAACCGATCGCCTTACGCGGTCGGTTGCGCCACTGGCTCTCCTTTTTTTTGGCGCCCACATCCCACAAAAAAGGATCTTCACCA
>JBGOWQ010000240.1:0-2894 GCA_041478715.1 Thermodesulfobiota bacterium
CTTGATCGCTTTGCGTGGAATTACCGAATCATTCCCCGCTGTACTTGCCAATGATCACGCCGATCTCGATATCTATGAGGGAGAGGTGCATGCATTATTGGGGGAAAACGGCGCAGGCAAAAGCGTCCTGATGAAAATTCTGTACGGTTTTTATCACGCCGATGCAGGCAGAATTCTGCTTAACGGAGAGCTTATCACCATCCATACACCGCACGATGCTCGAAACGTGCGCATTGGCATGGTGTTCCAGGAACATAACCTGATCCCAGTCTTCAGCGTAGCGGAAAACATCGCCCTGTTTTTGCCGGACCTGAAGGCGGTGTTGAACCCGAAAGAGATTGACCGGCGCATTATCGAAATCTCGGAACGGTACAATCTGAAAGTTGATCTGCACGCGTAGGATGCCGGCAAGATTGTCGTACTTAAAGGCTCGATCAAAGATCAAGATGGGAGTGACAAGATTGCAGAAGGCGCAGTTCTCACCGACGAAGCCATGAGTTTGGTAGATTGGTGTGTTGAGGGCGAAATCGGTCAACCGAACCAACTTTACAGGGTTGTTTTGGAACATCGGCAAGAATCTTGCCGATGTTCCAATGACTGAAGGAGTGCTGTGATGTCCATACTTTGCTCATGCCAAATCGGCGAGACTGCCCGGAGATTACTGACACCGGGAGCATGCGGTCAAGTACTGGCCGGCTTCTCCAGCGCAGCCTATCTCGTTACGGAACAGGCAGAGCTGTTTTGGCTGGCTTCAGAAAACGTTCCCAGCCATGTGCGTGGACTGCGAATCGCGAGCCATTTTCCGCAACTTGTGGCGGGAGAAACTTTCTTCGTCGAAGGAGGGTCTATCAACATCGCTCCCAATCTTCAAGTGGAATTCGGCCATGCAACAACTTGGGCCATACCCCACATCCCATGCAATGTTATTCCAGAAATTGATCAGATCCCCGCAAGGGTGAGAGACCTTCTTTCAACCGATTTTGATTCATCGAAGGCGAGCGGCTTTGGCCGGTTGATTCCTAAGATTATTTCGCTGGCAGTGGGTCAACGGGACGACAAGCTGGAAGCGGATCCTGTTCTTGCGCTTGCCTGGCCGGCCATCAGTCAAATTGCCACAGCTTGTCTGCGGCATGATATGCCCCGTCTCCTGCAGGAAGCTAACGCCCTGATCGGCCTGGGCGAAGGATTCACTCCTTCCGGAGATGATTTCTTGGGCGGGCTGCTGTTTTGCATTCACACGATCCAAGGGCTGTATCCCGGGTTTATCGATCTAGATTCTTCAAAACAGGCGTCATTCATCGAGTCGGTCAAGCAGCGAACGCACCGGATCAGTTTCACCCTGCTGCAGGATTTGGCGAATGGCCAAGCCGTCGAACCGCTCCACCAATGGATCCAGGCTGTTTTGAGTGACCAGTCACCGGCAAGCATCCGCCAACCGGCATCCTGCTTGACCCAAATTGGGCATTCCACCGGCTGGGACCTGTTGGCCGGTGCGCTGACCGGTCTACTCTTTACGTTTCGCAGTCCTGATTTGATCGATTCGTCATCTTTCTGGCTCGAACAGAACATTTGCGCTTAGAGAGGAAATCCGATGGACACCAAACAAAAGATCGAAAAAACAAATGAAGAAGCTGTCCGCCACCTGACCTTGGGCGAACCGGTGCTGACGGATATCGCGCCGGCCGGGGGGGATAAGGCCATGGCAGAGCTGCTGGACCAATTGCTTTAAGGCAAAAACGAGGAGATTGATTGGAGTCCTGTAAGGCACAGAGAATTGTCTGTGGCTCAAGGAAGTTCGGGGTACCAGTGATTGCTCTGGGGGGTAACGCACCCTTCTGACGTGGTTTGGCACATTCCGCCGGAATCACGCCATCCAGATTGTGTTCCTCAGCCTGACGATCCTCTTCTTCCCCCTGGCCATCCGGGATTGGAGTGGGATCGCTCTCGTCGGCAGGATTGCCGGCTATGAAGGGATTTTCTGCGGTCTATCCGCGATCTATCTAGCCATGGCGAAAGTATTGAATGAAGTGAAGGGTCGGACGGTACTGCCGATCGGGCAACGCGGTGCGGAAACGCGCGGAAACGATTGAAACCATCAGAAGCGAAGGCGATAGGCCGCCTTTATTTGGCTTGCTTGATTTTCTCTCGGCAAATGCTCATCTGCGACCAATCGGGCGGGAGGAACAGGTTCTTGTGGATGTGGAGTAGGGCCGGATACTGGCGGAACGAATCGGTGAATAGGTCCTTGCGCACGGCTGCCCGCAGTACTTCCCCCACGATCAGGCGGTGATCCCCATAGGGTCGGTCGTCGAATAATTTGCATTCCAGGAAGCCGGCGCTTTCTGCAATTAGAGGTGCATCCACAAGCTCGGCTGAAATGCGGGTATAACCCGTATGTTGGAATTTGTCCGTGTCCTCGCCACTGGTAGTACCGCATTCCCATACCTTTTCCGCATCGCCGAAGAAGGGCAGGTTCAGGGCGAACTGGCCCGCTCCCTTGAGCAGCCTGTAGGAAAACCGGGTCGGTTTCAAAGCCATCGCCAGCAGCGGGGGCTGGCCGGCCAGGGGCATCAGCCATGCGACAGGAGTGATCGTTTCCCTTTTCCGGAAGCGAGCGGTCAGCAGCGCGGTGAGAGCGGGATGCAGCAGGAACATCCAACTGTCGCCCGCATCTTTGAAATGATGTTGATCCATTGTTCTCCTCACCAGGATTGGGTAATGCGGGCCCGGCGCAGGCCATAGGCCAGCGGCAGGGCAATGGCCAGCCCCGTCGCACACTGAACGACGTCTGTCACAAATTCCACGTATGCTGCCGGCCAGCCATAGATCAAACCTGCAGATAACACGTAACCCCCCACCATGATCGGAAACGCGGCCAGGATGGATACGACATC
>JBGOWQ010000248.1:0-2757 GCA_041478715.1 Thermodesulfobiota bacterium
CGGTGATTTCTCCGTGCCGGCCCGCGCGCTGTTTCAAAGGTACCAGGCACAGGTGGTGGAGATTCCACAATCCGCCAGCATGAATCTATTCCTGCGGGGAGCGATCGACGTCGCATCCGCCATGCTCTATAACGAGTATCACTTGGTGCTAAACAGCGGAATGGATTCGACCGAATTGAACACCTTCTTGTTTACCGATTACCAATTGAATTTTCCCGAGGATGGGATTTACTCCCTGCAAAACACGTACGACCGAGATCCAGCACTCTGCCAGGCGATGGTGAAGGCGTCATTGGAGGGTTGGCAGTATGCTTTCGATCATCCGGAGGAAGCCACCGATGTCGTGATGCGCTATGCGGCCGCAGCCCACACCGGAACCAACCGCGTCCACCAAAAATGGATGCTGGCAAAGATGGCTGAGCTGATTTTGCCCGTTGGCGACCCGCGGGAAATGGGCGTCCTGCAACCGGAGGACTTGGGTTTTGTCTCTTTGGAGCTGTTGCGGGTGGGACTGATCCAGAAGCAACCCGATTATCAGGATTTTTGCCTTCCCCTGGCAGGAAATCCGTAGCGTGTACAAACGGCGAGGGCTGGCCTTCAAGCTGATCCTGGTCCTGTTTGTCAGCAATGCCATTATCTTCTCTCTGATTTTCTTCATCAACTACGTATACACCCGCGCCCAAATGGAAGAAGAAGCCCGACAAAACATCGAAAACCTGACCACAGCCACGGTGAATCAGATTGAAACCGTACTGAATCCCGTTCAGAAGATACCGCAGATGCTGGCGGGTATCCTGGAAAACTCCGGCGACATAGTGCGCAACGAATTGACCGATTGGTTGCTGCTTCTGGTGGAACAAAACAGCGACCTGTCCGGCCTGACCATCGCCTTCGAGCCTTACGCTTTCAATCCGGATTCGATTTACTTTGCGCCTTCCGCCTATCGCCGTACCGGTTCCGATTTAGCGTCCCTGTTGTTCTTGGGTAGTGAGACATATTCGTATTTCTCGATGGATTGGTACCAAATTCCTAAGCTGCTGCAAAAACCGATCTGGAGCGAACCTTTCTATAGTGAGGAAGGTGGCACTGGTTTGATTATGTCTACCTACTCGGTTCCCTTCTATCACCAAGTAGGGGACCAGCGCCTATTCTGGGGTGTAGTCACCGCCGACATTTCGCTGGAACAACTGCGCAGTTTCGTGGCCAAGCTGAAGATCTACCAATCCGGTTATGGTGTGCTGCTTTCACAAAACGGGACCTATATCACCCATCCCCAAGCGGAGTGGGTGATGAATGAATCCATTTTCAGCAAGGCGGAAGAACAGAACGATCCGAATCTACGAAGGATCGGGCAAAGGATGATTGGAGGGGAACGGGGGCTGGAAGTGATCGAGAGCCCCTACCTGCTTCGGCAAACGTGGTTGGCTTTCGCACCATTGCCTTCCAGCGGCTGGTCGCTGGCGTTGGTGCTGCCGCCGGAAGAAGTATTGGCCGGACTGAATGCGATCACCAAAATCGTGATCCTGATGGCAGCGGGCTGCTTCATCGTGCTGTTCTTGGTGATTCTTTTGATTGCCCGTTCCTTCACTCGACCGATCACGGCATTGGCCAAAGCCAGCCAAGCGATTGCCACCGGGAATCTGGACGGTCCGTTGCCGACGCCGCGGAGTCAGGATGAATTGGGCCAGCTGACCCGCTCTTTTTCCTCCATGCAGAGTTCACTGAAGGAATATATCGCCGATCTCAAGCAGACCACGGCGGCGAAGGAGCGGATCGAAAGCGAGCTGAAGATCGGTCGGGACATTCAGATGGGGATGATTTCCAAGATCTTCCCGCCCTATCCCGATCACAAGGGATTCAACATTTTCGCTTCGATGGAAGCCGCTCGCATGGTGGGAGGGGATCTTTACGATTTCCTGCTGACCAGTCCGCACCAGCTCTGCTTCATTATTGGAGATGTTTCCGGCAAGGGGGTGCCGGCTTCCCTGTTCATGGCCGTAACCATCTCCCTGTTTCGCTCGGCAGCGGTGGAAAATAGCAATCCGGTGGCCATTTTAACCAAATTGAACGACCAGCTCTGCCAGAACAATCCCTCCTCCATGTTCGTCACCGCCTTTTGTGGACTGCTGGATCTGCGCAGTGGTAATCTGCAGTTCGCCAGCGCCGGTCACAACCCGCCCTATGTCCTGCACGGTCGCGGCCAGTTGGAACCGCTGACGTACCGCCCCAACCCGGCTCTGGGGGTGATCGAAGAGGCTCGCTTCGTGGAGCACTCGCTCTGTCTGAAGGGGGACGAGTTCCTCTATACCTACACCGACGGCGTGACGGAAGCGATGGACGAAAGCCACCAATTGTATGGGGAGGAACGCCTGAAACAGGTATTGGCTGCAGGCGGTTTTCAATCCCCCGAAGAGCTGCTTGGCGCTGTCAGCGAGAGCATCCGTCAGTACGTGGCCGGCACGGAACAATCGGACGACATCACGATGTTGGCGATTCAATACCTCACTCCCGAGCTGCCAGCGGAATTAGCTCCCTGCCGGGATCAGCGGGAATTCCACCTGGTAAATCGAATCGAGCAGATTGGGACTTTGGCGCCGATGCTTGCACAAATGGAAGAAACCCCCGGGTTTCCCGCCGACCTCCTGCCCAAGTTGGGCCTTGTGCTGGATGAGCTGTTGACCAACACCATTTCCTACGGTTATACGGACGGAGCCGAACACTGGATCACCATCCGGTTGTCCTGGCAATCCGACGAGC
>JBGOWQ010000264.1:0-2599 GCA_041478715.1 Thermodesulfobiota bacterium
AGGAAACGAAAATTGAAATGGAGGAAGGAAAATGAATATCGGTCCCCGCAATCCGCTGGTTTGCATTCGTACGGTGCAGATTCCGCCCGAGAATCGGTCGGCCTTCTTCGACTGGATCGAGTCCAACCGGTTATTGCGGCAGCGCTATGGGATCCTGGCCGAGCGGATCATAAAGCCCACGGATGACCAGGGCGATTGGTTGATCATCACCCAATGGGAAAGCGAGGAGCAGTTTGAACGTTGGCTGGTGGCACCGGAAAAGCCGGCCGTGGATGAGTCACCAGGTCATGGCTTGGTGAAGTTTGGGAAAATCAAGCGTTACGATACCGTGTCGGGGTACTAAGATGGAAAACAAGGAGAAGAAGAGATGAAATGGATTACGCGGGAGCACGTCAAAGTAGACCGGGTGGCCTGTCCTTGGCTGATCACCAAGTTCATCGATCCCCAGGCAGAATTCCTCTTCGTTCCGGCGGAGCAGGTGCAGGAACAAGCGGAATCCTTGGGGGCGATTCCCTATGACATCAAAGCAGTGGATCTAGGCCATCATGGCGGCCAATGCTCTTTTGAAGCGTTCCTGAAAAAATATGGGTTGGATCAGGAGCCCGCCCTGGTGCTACTCGGCCGAATCGTAAACGGAGCCGACACCGACAATTCCTTGTATCACCAGCCGGAGGGAGTCGGCTTGAATGCGATCGCCGAAGGATTTCGCCACCTGGGTCTGGCGGATGATTTCGCAATCAATCGGGCGGAATCGATCGTCTATGACGCCCTTTATGCTTACTGTCAGGAGATGGTGCGGCAGGGCAAGATGCTGGGCGCGTTCCTGTCCTAACTGGACCGGGGGTTCAAGCCCTTCAAGGCGGAGTCCACGCTGGTGTAAGTGGAAATGATCGTGTTGCAGGCTGAAAGGTTGAACGCTTCCTTGGCAATGCCCTGCAATCCGGCTACCGCCAGGGAACCTTTCCGTTCTTTCGTCTTTTTGGCCGCAACCAGAATTGCCCGAATGCCGGCACTACTGAGGAATTCCACGCCGGTAAGATCCAGCAACATCATCCGATGCCCTTCTCCAATCCAGGCGATGGTCTTCTTTTCCAAATCCGGTGCCGTGATGGTATCGAGACGGCCCTTCACGGTGACGATGGACCACTCATTGGCTCGTTCTGCCCCTTTGATCGTAGCTTCCATTCGATTACCCTCCTCGACCGATCGTTGTGGCCTTCCAACTAAACGAGCTCAGATCGAACTCCCTACTATCTTAGCACTAACCCATCAGGGTACTCTGCCACTGGCTGCCATCGGTCGATTCGAGCAACAGCCCATCTCGTCCCACGGCCATCCACTGCCCGTCGCCCCAACTGACGGCAAGCAAATCGGTGGTGGTGACAATCTGCAATGATTCCCATCCAGAACCATTCAAAGAGGTCAGCATCAGGCCGTTGCGTCCGACCGCTACGAATCGGTTGTCAGCGTAATGCAGACTTGTGATGTCGCTATCGCTGCCGATGGGAATGGCGGACCAATCGGCTCCATCGATCGAGGAAAACATCTGTCCTTTCCCGCCCGCAATGATCCAATGGCCTTCGCCATAGGCAATGGCGCTCAGATCGGGGGAACCGACCAAATGTGTCTCTTTCCATTCCTTTCCGTCCGCGGAAGACAGGATGGTTCCGGAGTCTCCCACTGCCAGGAATTTGCCCTCAGCGTAGGCCACGGCACGTAAGTTTGCCGTAGGCCCTGCCGGCTGGGACCACTTCTGGCCGTCGAGGGACACCAGGATGGTGCCGGAGTCTCCCACCGCCACAAACCGCTTATCAGCGAAGACCAAGTCCCGCAGGAAACCGTCCACCAAGGGGAATCCTTGCCACGTCGTGCCATCGGCGGAATGCAACAGCACTCCTTGGCCATTACTGCCAACCGCCACGAAGCGATCCAAGCCCCAGGCGACGGCCCGCAAGAAGGGGGGAGGGCCGGTGCCGGTGACCGTATTCGAGTTTCTGGACGGCGGAGGAGGAATCGTCACCGGAGGTGATGCCGACACGGTGGCTTGGTGCAACATCCACTCCTTGCCGTCGCCCGAAGTAAGAATCCAATTGGCATCGCCGACCGTCACCCACTGCCCGGCCGCGCGGATGATCCCGTAAAGATCGATCGCCACCCGGATGGCCTGCCAGTCGCCTTCCCCTTCCTTGCGCAGCATAGTCCCAGAGCGGCCCACGACCAACCATTGATTTAAGGTGTAGACCACGCCCTCCAGTTGGCTGCTGCCAAGAGGGGCGATCGAAGTCCAGGCCTTGCCGTCCATGGAAAGGAGAAGAGTCCCGTTGGTTCCCACGGCCATCATCCCGCTATCCGACCCGTCGGCGGCCAGCAAGGTATTCTTGGTACCGGAGGAGCGCAAGGTCCAATGAGTTCCATCCATTGATGTGAGGATGGTCCCGCCGCTGCCGACCGCCAGGAACGTGGGCAACCCCATCGATTCACGGAAGGAGATCGTGCGCAAGTCGGCGGTGGTCCCCACGTCAATTGGCACCCATTGCAGGCCGTCTATGGAGGTAAGCAGCGTCCCATGGCTGCCGGTCGCAACAAAACGACCGACTCC
>JBGOWQ010000196.1:0-3323 GCA_041478715.1 Thermodesulfobiota bacterium
CTACCGTATCGTGGTGGACTACGGTTTCGGCAACGCCTCTACCGTCCTTCCTGCTGTGATCGGCAAGACGGGGCTGAACATGGTCGCGCTCAACGCCTACCTGGACGAGACCCAGATCACCAAAACCCGTGAGGAGCACCTCTGGGCGCTGAAGACCTTATCCGACATCGTCGTTTCCTTAAAGGCAAAAGCCGGTTTCTTAATCGATAGCGGGGCCGAAAAGCTGTTCCTGGTGGACGAACAGGGTAAAATCCTGGACGGGGACCTCAGCCTGGCCAGCATCGCCAAGCTGGTTCTTTTCTGTCATCCGGGCGCGACCATCGCTGTCCCGGTGGCCGCCTCTTCCACCATCGAGGAAATGGCCCAGGAGAGCGGTGGCCAGGTAATCTACACGAAGACCTCCTACCGTTCGATGATGGAGGAAGCCCCGAAGAAGGGGGTCCAATTCACGGGTGAGATGAAGGGAGGTTTCATCTTCCCCCAGTTCCAGCCGGTGTTCGACGGGATGTACGCCCTGGCAAAAATCATGGAGATGCTGGCTAAGCAGAATACCTCGTTGCAGGAAGTGGCGGCGTCTGTTCCCCGCCGGGTACTCCTGCGCGAGCATCTGGCCTGCCCCTGGGACATGAAAGGCACCATCATGCGTCGGCTGATTGAGGAACACAAAGAGGGTCGGATCATCTCCATCGACGGGGTGAAAGTGTTCACGGAAGAAGGGTGGGTCTTCGTTCTACCGGACAAGGACCGACCGGTCCTCCACGTCAACGCCGAGGCGAAGGACGAAGCAACCGCTCGTCGACTGGTGGATCAGCAGTTGAAGAGAATCGGCAGCTGGCTGGCCTGAAGCGTCAGCTCGGTTTGCTGGGTCCGGTCATGGCTTGCAGAGTCACCCGTATTTCCAACACCATTCGCTAGGCGTTTGGTTGCGGCTTACTCCCTCTGCAGCCGCTCCAGGAAGGTTCCGTCTTGATCGTAGAGCTCCACCAGCAACGGCATCTTGCCCACGGCGTGCGTGGAGCAGGACAGGCAGGGATCGTAGCAGCGGATAGCGCCCTCCACGCGGTTGAGCATCCCCTCAGTGAGGTGCTTGCCGTCTACATAGCATTTGGCCACCTCGTCCACCGCCTTGCTCATCGCCCAGTTGTTGTGCCCGGTGGCTACGATCAGGTTGGCTCGGGTGATAGCTCCGTTGGCATCGACATGGTAATCGTGGATCAGCGTGCCCCGCGGAGCTTCGATCACGCCCACACCGCGCTCATTGGTGGGCACGCCGGGAGTCAGCACGTCGCCGGATAGTATCTCCGGGTCCTCCAGGATCTGACGGGCCCGTTCCAGGCCGTAGATCGCTTCCACCAAACGAGCGAAGTGATAGAAGAGCGAACCCTCCACCGGTTTCCCGTTGCCGATGCTTTTCCACTCAGCGAAGTAGCGCCCGGCCTTGGGGGTGGTGACCTTGTCCGCCACATTTAAGCGGGCCAGGGGGCCGACGCGGTAGATTCCTTGGGGCCAGCCCAGAGGTTTGTAGTAGGGCCACTTCAGCCAGCTCCAATCCTCCACCCGCTCGCCGATGTAGTTCAGGTAGTCTGAACCGGGAAATTCCTTGATCCGCGTTCCTGCCGCATCGATTAAGCGGAGGATGCCGTCGTATTCCTCCAGTTCGCCATGGGGCCCCACCAGACCGAGGTAGCTGGTAGGGAACGCAGCGAATTGCAGGCACTGCAGCTTGTTCTTCTCGATGTAACCTTTGGCCAGGACGATCCCTTCCTCCAAGTAGCCGATCATCCGGTCTATGTCTTTTAGCATTACGTCCCGCCGGCTGATATCCAGACCGCGGTTGACGCCGCCGGGGACAGCGAAGAGTGGGTTGATGCGGCGGCCGCCCAGCAGGGCGATGATTTGCTGGCCGAACTTGCGCAACTCCACCGCCTTCAGCGCCAACTGGGGATTGGCCTGGATCAGGCCGACTACGTTGCGGATCTTGGGGTCGGCGTCCCAGCCCAGCAACAGGTCGGGTCCGGCCAGTTCGAAGAAATGCATGGAGTGGGACTGGATGATCTGGCCCATGTGCATCAGCTCGCGCAGGAGCTTGGCCGGCCGCGGAATGGTGGCGCCGATGATGGCGTCACAGGCCTTGACCGAGGCCAGATGGTGGGATACCGGGCAGATGCCGCAGATGCGGGGGGTGATCACCGGCATCTCGTAGAACATCCGCCCCTCGGTGTACTTCTCGAAACCGCGGAACTGGTCGACGTGCATCACGGTCTTTTCCACGTTGCCCTGGCCGTCCAGATAGATGGCCACGCGGGCGTGACCTTCGATTCGGGTGACAGGATTGATCAGAATCTTTTCGCCCATTGCTCGCTCCTATTCGTACTTCAGCAGTTCGCCGTCGAGCAACGGGGTCTTGCCTTCCAGCATGTCCACAAGGACCCGGTAGATGGCGTCGGCCGGGGGCGGGCAACCGGGGATGTAGAAGTCCACCTTGACTACTTCGTTTAGGGCCATGCAGCGCGGCAAGTGCTTGCCGATGCCCGGTCCCTGGGGAATTTTCCCTTCCACGGTGCTTTCGGTGGTGATGTAGCCGCGCTCCAGCAGCTCGGGTAGGGGGATCCAGTTGCGCATGGTGTTGATGCCGCCGAAGACGGCGCAATCCCCGATCGCCACCAGGATTTTGCAGCGTTCGCGGAACATTTTGGCCACGGCCAACTGGTGGTCGGTAGCCACCGCTCCCTCGATCACGCCGAGGTCGGTGCCGGGAGCCGGTTCTTTCAGATCAGTGATAGGGGTGGCGGTGATTTCCAATCCCATCTGCACCAGCTCCACCAGGCGCTCATCCATGTCCAGGAACGACATATGGCAACCAGAGCAACCTTCCAGCCAGTCGGATGCGAAAACCACTTTCTTCGTCATTGTGATCCTCCTATTGGGGCTTTCCCGCTTTTGCGGCAAGTGCGCGCGCCAAGGCGACCGGGTCGAAGGTAGCGGCCGGCGGAGCCAGCACGCGTTTCCGTTCCACGCGGAGACCGTCTACGTTGATAAAGCTGCCGGTCGACTCAAACGGGCCCGGGATCGGGATCAGTAAATCCGCTTCCTCCACGGCCGGTGTGCGATATGGGGTCATGGCAACCAGGAAGGCCTGGGGAAATCGCTGGCGCAGCTGCTGTAGGTTCTCGCCCAAGACGATCACGGTTTTGGTTTGAGGCCTGCCGGGTGAGATCCCCAGCGCCTGTAGCCCGTAGGTATTGGTCTCGTAGGGCAGGAACAGGAGCTGGAAACGAGATTCCCGCTTCAGGCTTTCCGCCGTCGCCTGTGTCAGCCGGGAG
>JBGOWQ010000220.1:0-3056 GCA_041478715.1 Thermodesulfobiota bacterium
AGATAGGGGATGGTTTTGGTCTTGCGGGCCTGGGCCAGGGCGAACGACAGCTTGTGGGCCAAAGAGATCGACAGCGGCATCAGCTCCGCCGTCTCGCGGCAGGCAAACCCCACCATCATGCCGGAATCCCCCGCGCCCATCTCATCGTAGGAATTCTGTTGGCAGCCATCCTTGCATTCCTGAGACTTATTCACGCCCTGGGCAATGTCGGCCGACTGCTTGTCCACGGTCACCATCACCGCGCAGTTGCGGCTGTCAAAGCCGAGATCGGGCCGATCGTAACCGATTTCCTGTACCGTCCGTCGAACCACTTCCGGGTAATCCACCATCGCGTGGGTGCTGATCTCGCCGGCTACCAGCACCAGCCCGGTGGAAACCATCACCTCGCAGGCTACGCGGGCCTCTGGGTCCTGGATAAGGATCTCGTCCAGAATCGCATCCGATATTTGATCGGCAATCTTGTCCGGGTGACCTTCGGTGACAGATTCCGACGTAAACAGAAAATGCTCTTGGCTCATTGGATAGACCTCCTGGGAATCGTTGCCCTAAATTAGCGCAATTGGGGGCAAAGGACAAGCAGAAACAAGGGTGGAATCAGGTGGAAATCCGGCTCCAGGTCCGGTTCAGGCAATCCAGGGTAGCCTTCACTACGACTTCGATCGGATTGCCCCGCACAAAAGCCGAGCCGGTCAGCGTCTGCTCACCAAAGGAGGAGCTCAGCGCGATGCAGGCTACGATCATGGCGCGGTCTTGCATCACCATCTCCTGCGCCCCCAGGAGGGTGAGGGTAAAGCTGGGTTTAAGGAATTTTTGCAGGGCCTGCAGCGTCGCCTGGGCAATCAACAGGCGGACTAAGTTAGCCGAATTGATGCCATTGGCCTCGCCCCAGGCCACATTCCCCTTCCACTGGATGCCGATCATCACCGAGGCTCGGTCCCCCACGGTCTCGAACGAGATCCGCTCCACTCTCGGCCGGTTGCCGGACGAGACGCTCCGTTCGTCCCAATGCGCCAGGTTCAGGTGGGATAGGTCAAAGTTGGGGTGTAGCTCGCTGACGACGGTATTCAATTCCTGCCGCCAGGCCACCAGGGACTTGGTGTTGTCCAACAAGGCAAAAATCCCTTCCGGCTGCCCTTCCTCGTTTTCCTCCACCGAAACCGCCAGCACACCCTTGATCCGCCGCATGTTTTCTTCAATCGCTTGCCGTAGATCCATCGCATTCCGTTCCATCACCGGCAGTATAGCATGGTTGAGGCCGGAATTTGAGAGGCAAAGAGAAGGAATTTCGATTCGTGCTGATCCCTCCCTTTCGCAAGTCGAGCTCCCGCGAATCGGGGTTGCCTGCTCGATTCAGGCTGCACTATTTCCGCCGGGCTTCCTCGTGCAACCAGGGATTTAGGGCACCCGCCACGTCACCGAACCGGGTCAATTTGGCTCGCTGCTTCTTGGCCATCAACTGCTGGTATCGTTCGTCCTCCACCATCGCCACCATGCGACAGATGCAGGCTTCCCCGTCTACGAAACGCCAGGGAAAGCAGCCGATGGTGACCCGTTGGTTCAGCAGCAAGTCGAGATCCCCGCCCACGCATTCCACGTGGATGATGCCTAGCTTGAACAGATCCAGGTGCATTAACTGGTACTTGTCCGGCGTGAACCGCTCTTCCAAGCTCTGACCAAACTTGTGGCGAAAAAAGACGTCGGCTTCCTGGGCCTGGCGAGGCATCCAGCTGCGGACGATGGTGTTCATCGGGTGGTCTGCACTGCCGCAATCCACCGCAAGCCAGCGCAGTTTCTTTCGGGTCGCCCATTCGGCAAATTCCCGGTCCGGTCCCGGGTGCATAATCATATAGCGCAGCTCGTCCGCCGTGGGCTGATCCCAGCCATAGTGGTGAAAGCCGGTGTGGAGGATCAGAATGTCGCCTTCTTTGACCTCCACCCGTTCTTCGACCTGCTCTGAAGTGTAAATGTCGTACGGTTCGGTGCAGTCGGAGAGATCCACCACCACCCCCTCGTGCACGAGGAAGTCCAACGGCAGTTGGGCGATGTCCTTACCGGGCGTATGGAAGTGGATTTCCCCGTCCAGGTGGGTGCCGACGTGGTTGGAATGCGTCAGCAACTGACCGTTGGCTCCGTTGGGAGCCAAGCGCTTGAAATACTTTAGTTGGAGCGGCTCATAGGTGGGCCAGGGCGGGGTTGCCACGCCGAAGGGGATGGTTAGATCCAGTAGTTTCATTGTCAATCTCCTCTCATGGTTGGGGTTTCGGCTCTTTGGATTCGGTTCGTAGGACGAAAGCCTTCCAGGCATCTTGGAAACAACCGTCAGGCGGATGGACTAGGCCGGCGCCAATCTGCCCAACCCCGGCGTCCTTGTGGGCAATCCCGGTATTGATGATGGGCCGGATGCCGGTTTTGCACACCTTCAACAAGTCGATCAATAGCGGGGTTCCGCGGAAATCGAGGGAGGGGATGCGGTAAGCCTCGCTTTCAGCCAGGGTGATCTCGTACATCTTCTGCGTGTATTGCTGGGCTTGTGCCGGCGAGCCTCCCACGAAAAGGGTGATCGCGGGCGCTGCAGCCATCGCGAACCCTCCCAGGCCGGCGGTTTCGGTGATGGCGGAATCTCCCAGGTCCGGCGCCGCATCCGCCGCAGAATAGCCGGGAAAATAGAGCCCTTCCACAAAATTGGCGGGAGCCACAAACCAAGCCTCTCCGCAGCCGGACAGGCGGATGCCGAAATCGGTGCCGTTGCGCGCCATGGCGACCAGCGCGGAACTGCCTTCCACGTTGGCAGCTGCATCCAGCACCGATTTGGAGGCCGCCATCGATAGGTTGAGGAACCAGTGGTCATTGCCCGCCATGAAAGCGAGGGCGCGGCCGATTGGTTCCCGCTTGACCGGTAGAACCGCCAGGTCCGGCGCCAGCTCACGCAGGAAGAGCGATGTGGCCGCTTTGTTGCGGTTGTGGCATTCGTCACCCATCTGCAAGGCTTGGGCCATTAGGTTGCGCAGGTCCAGCGGGCCGTGCCGTTCCAGTGCCGCTTGCAGCAGGGGAGCGAG
>JBGOWQ010000017.1:0-10772 GCA_041478715.1 Thermodesulfobiota bacterium
CCCCGGTTCGACGTTGAACGCTTTGGCATCCTGCTGAAGGGCACACCCCGACATGCCGATGTCCTGGTGGTGACCGGTCCCTCCAACCAGCAAATCAAGGATCGTCTGCGGCGTATTTATGACCAGATGCCCCACCCGAAGTTCGTGGTAGCGGTGGGTTCCTGTGCAATTTCCGGCGGAGTTTTCCGTGGCTGCTACAACACCCAGGGCGGTATGGACGAGGTGCTTCCGGTCACGGCTTACGTCCCGGGCTGTCCGCCCCGCCCCGATGCGATTATCCAGGGGATCTATGTCCTGCTGCAGAAATTGAAAAAAGGGGGCTAACGCCGTTATGAACTGGATCGAGATTCCAGCGGAAACCATCCGCCAATATACCAGCGATTTGATCAGCAAAGGAGAGTTCCGCCACCTTTCCACCATTACCGGGTACCAAGACGGCGAAACCATCTGCCTCCTTTACCACTTCCTGGTCCCGCAAGGCGCCCTCAACGTCCGCACTTGCGTGCCGTTGGCCAATCCCGTATTGCCCTCCATCAGCCCGGTGCTGATCGGGGCCATCCTCTACGAGCGGGAGATCCAGGATTTGCTGGGCGTACGCTTCGAGGGCATCGTGGACGGGAGACGAGTGATCTTGCCCGATCATTTCCCCCCGGATGTCTTCCCCTTGCGGAAAGACTTCAAGAAGGAGGATCTTCCATGAGCGAACATATTACCCTTCCGATCGGTCCCCAGCACCCGCTGTTGAAAGAACCGGTGCATTTCAAGTTCACTCTGGACGGCGAACGGATCGTGGACGTAGACATCCGGCTGGGATACAACCACCGCGGGATTGAAAAGGCTGCGGAGGAAAGAACCTATGTGCAAGACCTCTACATGATCGAGCGAATCTGCGGGATCTGCTCACATGTGCACGCAACCAACTTCGTCCAGGCGACGGAAGGGGTGCTAAAAACCGAAGTTCCGCCCCGGGCCTTGTATCTGCGGGTCGTGGTCGGTGAGTTGGAGCGGATCCACAGCCATCTGCTTTGGCTGGGAATAGCTGGGCATGAGATCGGTTTCGACACCCTGTTCCAGGTGGCCTGGCGCGACCGGGAAGTGGTGCAAGATCTTCTGGAGCTGATTACGGGCAACCGCGTGAATTACGGCATGAACACCATCGGCGGGGTCCGCAAGGACATGGACCCGGCGGAGATTGAAGAAACGCTCAAGGGGCTAAAGGTCCTGGAGGAGCGCACGAATTATTACGCCCAAGTGGTGCAGGCCGAAAGCACATTCATTGCCCGCGTTTCCGGCGTAGGTCCGCTGCCAAAGGACGTAGCCATCGTCTCGGGTGCCGTTGGCCCGACGGCCCGCGGATCCGGAGTGGATTACGACGTTCGCCGCGACCTTCCTTATGCTGCTTACAACGAGATCCCGTTCCGGGTGATCACTTCGGATCTGGGTGACGTCCTCGGCCGCGCTTTGGTACGGGTCCAGGAAACAATCGAGGCCATCCGGATCATCCGCTATGCGCTGGAACATCTGCCGGTGGGGCCGATCGCGGTTCGTGTTCCGCGAAAAGTCCCGGTAGGGGAGTACTTCTCGCGCTATGAAGCCCCCCGGGGCGAAGCGATCCTCTATCTGCGCGGCAATGGCACGGAAAGACCGGACCGGGTGAAGGTGCGTGCTCCTACCCTGGCCAACCTGGTCTCGATTCGCCACACTCTTTTGAACCAACAGCTGGCGGATATTCCGATTATCGTCGCGGCCATCGATCCTTGCCTTTCCTGCACCGACCGCGTGGTGCTCTTGCAGCAGGTTGGTTCCCACGAGGGCGAGATCCTGCATTGGGCCGAATTCCGACAAAGGAGCTTGGCGAAGAAACTGTGAATGCACTTTGGTTGATTTTTCAAGCGCTGATTTTTCCGGGATTCCTTTTCCTGACCGTATGCGCCCTGGTGTTGCAATGGTTGGACCGCAAACTTTACGCTCGCTTTCAGAATCGAGTGGGCCCGCCTTTCGTTCAACCATTGGCAGACCTGATCAAGCTATTCTCCAAGGAAAGCATCGTACCCAAATGTGCGGAGCAGGGCTTATTCCGTTATCTTCCCTATTTCTCTTTTGCCGCCGTGGTGACGTCCTTCCTATCGATCCCGATCTATACTGCCAATGCGGTGATCTCCTATCCCGGCGATCTGGTGATCGTAGCTTATCTGTTGACTATCCCCACGCTGGCGATAGCGCTGGCGGGCTGGAGCTCCTGCACGGCCTATAGCATCATCGGCGGTATCCGAACGCTGTCCCAGCTTTTCGCCTATGAGGTCCCCTTCTTTTTGGCTCTACTGACCCCGGCGCTGCTGTTGGGAACCTGGAACATTGCTGAGATATCTCAACGGTTGCCTGCATTCCTGCTTGCCAACCCGTTTTACTTCCTCCCTGTGATCCTGGCGTTCCTGGTCGGCGTGATCTCGCTGCAAGGAAAGCTGGAGCGGAAACCGTTCGACATCCCGGAGGCGGAAACCGAGCTCGTGGCGGGACCTTTCACGGAATACTCCGGCCGCTTGTTTGGTATTTTCCGGCTCAGCCTGGACATGGAATTCGTGGTCGGTGTTTCGTTACTGGCCTCCGTGTTCCTCGGAGGAGCGACCTCCTTCTTCGGAATTCCAGCCATCCTTTCCTATTTGATCAAAGCCCTTTTCATCGTCTTCGTGCTGGCGTACATCAAGTCCGCGGTAGCCAGGATCCGGATCGACCAGATGATCCGCTTCGGTTGGCGTGTGCTGGCTCCCCTGAGCCTGTTGGGGATGTTGTTGGTGGTGATCTTCAGCAAGGGGGGCCTATTATGAGCAAGGTTCATACCCGACCCGGCGCTATCTGGCGAGAAATCACCAAGAACCTGGGGCGTAAACCAGCGACCCGAATGTACCCCAAAGAGCGACCCTTCCTGCCGGCCAATTTCCGCGGGCGGCCCGTGTTCAACCCCCAAGGTGGCTGCGTGGGGTGCATGCTCTGCGTGAGAGATTGCCCCTCCGATGCCGTCAAGATCAGCAAGATCGGGGAGAAGCAATTCTCCTGCACGTTCAATCTGGCCAATTGCATTTATTGCGGCCAATGCGCCGATTCCTGCGCCAAAAAAGTGATCTCCATGAGCAAAGAATTCGAGTTGGCCGCATTTGTCCGCTCCACCCTGACAAACACTACGGATAGCGACCCGCCGCCGCCCAAGGTGGCTGAAACGAAACCGAGCAGCGAGGAAGTCGCCTGCGAAACGCCAGAAATTCCGGAAACAAAGACCTAGCACTCCTTCAGGACATCTTCCAGCGTCGTCCCCTGGTGTTGCTGGGTATCGGCTCCCAACTGCGAGGGGACGACGCTTGGTCTTTCTCGTTGCTGGAAGCCCTCAAGCGGGGGGCGCCCCCCGACGTGCACACATTGTGGGGAGCGACTGTGCCGGAGAACCTCTTACCAATCATCACCCGGCTTCAACCGCATCAGGTGATCTTCTGCGATGCCGGCGATTTAGGAATGTTAGCGGGATCGTGGCACATCTGTTCCCTGCGTGATCTGGCAGACGAGGAGATCCTGTCGCATCGGATGCCGACCAAATGGCTGGGAGGGGAGTTGGAATGCCGATGCGCCTGTCCCGTTGCGTTGTTGTTGGTCCAACCGAAACAGCTGGAGTTCTCGTTGCAGCTTTCTCCGGAGGTTCGCAACACAGTCCGTCGTCTTTCCCGGCTGATTCGTGCCAGCTGGAAGCAAGGGTGCAACTGAGCGAATCGGTCCATTCTTTTCCCGCAGTCTCCCCTAGTGATAGCAACCGCGGTCGCCTACACTTCAAGCAGACGGGCGCACAGATCCGCGAGAGGAGGCAAGTTCATGACCAAAACCAAGATTGTGGCGACCCTGGGTCCAGCCACCCGGGCTCGGGAACGGATCATTGGGCTGATGGAAGCCGGCGCCAGCGTGTTCCGGTTGAATTTCAGCCACGGGGATCCGCAGGAACACGCCCAAGCCGCCGAACTGGTGCGCGGTTTGGCGGAAGAGCGTCATCTGGCCGTCGCGATCCTACAGGACCTGCAGGGGCCCAAAATCCGCACCGGCTGCCTGGCTGATGGCCAGGGGGTCACGCTGCGGGAGGGAGACCATTTTTCCATCACGACTGACCCTGTGCGTGGAAATGCGAACCTGGTTTCGACTACTTACTCTTTATTGCCACAAGACGTCCGCAGCGGAGATCGGATTCTCTTAGACGACGGGAAAATCGAGTTGCGGGTACTGGAGACCGATCCGAGCACCGTCACTACTGTTGTAGTTCAAGGGGGATTCTTGCAGGAACACAAGGGGATCAACCTTCCGGGGATCGCAGTGAGCGCACCGGCTTTGACCCAGAAGGACCGCGCCGATCTGGAATTCGGCCTATCCTTTGGTGTGGACGCGATTGCATTGAGCTTCGTGCGAAAGCCGGAAGACATCATCGAACTGAAAGAAATCGTTCGCGCGCGCGGCCAATCAACGCCGGTGATCGCGAAACTGGAAAAGCCGGAAGCGCTGAATCACCTGGATGCCATTATGGAGGCCGCCGACGGGGTAATGGTCGCCCGAGGAGACCTCGGCGTGGAACTCTCCGCCGAAAAAGTGCCTTCGGCGCAGAAAGTGATCATCGAAGCAGCCCATCGCAAACGCAAACTGGTGATCACGGCCACCCAGATGTTGGAATCGATGATTCATGCGCCTCAACCCACACGGGCCGAGGCATCCGATATTGCCAACGCGGTGTTCGACGGTACGGATGCGTTGATGCTCTCGGGAGAAACGGCTATCGGTGAATTCCCGGTGGAAGCTGCTAGGGCAATGGCAACGATCGCCGGGGAAGCGGAGAGAAATCTAGCTCGCTGGGGATACCGCTTTCCGATAGAGGACCCCTGCCTGCACTCTTCAGAGGGAGTGGCTCATGCCGCCCTGGATCTGGCGAGGAACATCGGTGCGGACGCCATCGTGGCATTTACCCGGTCCGGCCGGACCGCCCTGTTTTTATCGAAATTGCGGGGTGCCGTTCCGGTCATTGCCATGACCCCGAGCGCGCAAACGTACCGATGGCTGGCCTTCGCTTGGGACGTTACGCCCCATCTTTGTCCGGAGGTTAGCAGCATGCAGCAAATCCTGGCCGAGGTGGACGCGTTGAAGGGGTCCTTTCCTTTTGTCCAGGTCGGATCTCTGGTAGTGCTGGCCGGCGGTTGGCCGGTTGGAAAGCAATCGCCTACGAATTTCCTGCTGGTGCACGCGATCGACTAAGGAAGGCGGGGTGGAGCCGACCAAGTTGGAACCTTGGCATATCGCCTGTGGCGGTACGCTGACGCTTAGATCTAAACTTTGGTCAATACGATTCGGGATCGCCTACAGTTTTCGCTCCAATGGCTCCCTTTGGCAATAGATTTGGTGGGCCAGGGCAATTACCTTCCGGGCCTCATCCGTTTCCGTCCAGCCCAGGATGATGGTTTTTTTATCTTCCAAGGTCTTGTAGATAGTGAAAAAGTGCTCGACCTCCAGCAGGCGGTGCTGCGCCAGGTCTTTGAGAGTGAATACCTCGGCGTAGCGCGGGTCGCGGGCGGACACAGCCAGGATTTTCTCGTCCTTTCCTTTTTCGTCCTCCATCCTCAGCATCCCGATCGGGCGGGCTTGTACTACGCAGCCGGGGAAGGTCCCCTCGTCCGACATCACCAGGATGTCCAGTGGGTCTCCATCCGCGGCTTCGGTTTCCACGATGTGGCCGTAATCGTAAGGGTACTGCAGCGGTGAGAACAACACCCGGTCCAGGAAGACCGTTCCGGTCTCCAGGTCCACCTCGTATTTGTTGCGGCTACCCTTGGGGATTTCTACGATGGCGTGCACCACGTTAGGTGCATTCTCACCGATCTTTACGTCTTTGAAAGCCATCCGACACCTCCTTGTTTACAGCTTAATCTTCTCGTCCAGGGTCAGGGAATGGGGCGTGTGAAACCAGACCTTTTTCCGCAGACGAAACAAGCTCACCACGTATTCCGCGGTGGATACTATCGGGAACAGGCTGTAATAGATCAGGATGAAAAGCAGATTCGGCAGGATCGGAATGCGGGAAAAGAGTACACCGGAGAACGCGAAGAGGATCCCAAAGATGGTGCCGGCATAGGTCATCAGGGGATCGGGTGGAAAGTAGACAATGCCGAAGATGGCATTGATTCCATTCAGGATCACGTAGAGGAGGGAAAGCAAGACGAAGATGGGGTTGAGCATATAGAGCACCATGTCCCACAGGCGGCCGTTGGCCGTGATCAGGCCGCGCCAGAGGCAGGGCCCCGTGTAGCGCAGCAGGCATTTCCATAAGCCGATGGCCCAGCGTTGGCGCTGGTTCCACATGATGCGCAACTTGATCGGCGCTTCATCGTAGACTTTGGTTTCTTCCACCCAGTAAATGCGGGTCCCTCGCAGAGCTATCTTCAGGGACATCTCCAAGTCTTCCACCACCGACTCCACCTTCCAACCGATTTCCGTCAGGATGTCGGCCTTGATGCACATTCCGGTGCCGATCAGATAATTTCCGCCGTGCAACCGGAGCTTCCCCCCGTGCCAAAGGAAGTTGGAGGAACGCTGTTCTATGAAGATGGTTCGGGTGATCCAATTGGTGGAGGGATTTTTAACGTCCAGGTACGCCTGCATGGCCTGGTGGCCAACCTGCAGATGATCGTTCATCACCCGCAAGAAGTTGTGCATCACCCGGTTGTCCGCATCGAAGAAGGTACAGGCATCGTAATATTCTTTTCCTTTCCGGCGAAAGATTTCGTTCAGCCCCCAATCCAGGGCGTTTCCTTTTCCGGGTGGCCCTCCCGTCCGGAGCAATGCCACCGCTCCGTATTGCTCGGCGATCTGCTGCGTGCGGTCTGTGCAATGGTCACAGACGACCCACAGATCTACCAGGTCTTGCGGGTAGTCTAAGGCACGCAGGTTCTTCAATAGATCCGCCAACACGAGCTCCTCGTCGTGGGCGGGAATGATCAGGGCAAACCGGGCGAATACCTGAGCCGGTTTTAAGCGTGGTTTGGGCAATAGATTCCCCAGGGCATTGAAAGCCAGGTATGCGCAAATGAAGAGAAACGCCCACTTGTAGTTGACCAAGATCCAGTAGTAAACCTCGTACCACATCTTTTCTAGGCCCGTTCTATTCTAAATGGCAGATAGATTGGGAAGAAGGGCAAACCGATCGGCCTACCGTTCAGCGGGAGGCGATCCATGACGAACACCCGGCAAACCTGCGAGAATAGCCCCAGCATCATGGTGGAACCAACGGCTCCAACAGAGCCACAAGCACCACAGTCGAACGGCCCGCCCAAACGGCCGCTGTTCAGCTCCCCCACGGGGAACCTCTTCGTGGCTGCGATTTTCCTGGTCGCCGGCTTGCTGAATCTGTTTGCCCGATCCCCCAGTGTCGAGCTTGGCGTCCTTTGGTTGGCGGTTTGCTTGTTATTCTTAGTATTGGCGGTTGTTTCATTCCGAAAACGCAAATCGGGCTGAACCCTAGGACCCGGCCTGTCCCCAGAGGTCGAAATAGAGGACATCAGCCAATTCCTTTCGCGGGCGCCGAACCGGTTCTTCATCAGGATACCCCAAGGGAGTCAGTGCCACCACTTTCACTTCCGCGGGAATCTGCAAAACCTGCTTTACTTCCTCCTCGCGGAATGCACCGATCCAGCAGGTGCCCAATCCCTCCGACTGCGCCGCTAAAGACATCTCGTCCAGCAAGATCGCCAGGTCCACGGCCAGGCTGTTCCAATATCCGCCCATCGTCTGATAGGCGTCGTCTTCCTTGCCGCAGAAAGCGAGAACCACGGGCGCTTGGGCCAGGAACGCCTGGCCGCGGCATGCCGGCACCAACGCCTGCCGGATCGCCGGATCCCGCACGACCACCAGTCGCCAGGGCTGGAGGTTCTTGGCGGAAGGAGCGTAGCTACACACCTCCAGCACTCGAGCCAATACTTCCCTTTCCACCGGCCGCTCCTGGAATTTGCGGATCGAACGTCGCTCACGAATTGCCTGATAGATGTCCATCCTCTTTTTATAGCAGGAAATTCCTTTTCTTGCGGAGCGAAATTCACGAGACAAAACCGGTTACAATAGGAGGGCAAAAGAAAGGGGGGTCGCAAATGGCAACCAAAAAAGAGGTTCGGATGACGGCCAAGTTCAAATCTCGCTGCAGTGTCTGCGGGGACATGGTGAGTCCCGGTGACAAGATCGTGTTTTACCCGGACGATCGGAAATCCGCGCACGAGGCATGCGTGGGAAATGGCGAGAAGTCGGATCCGGAAGCGGAGATTCCCGTAGCATAACGCATGGCGTTCCTAGAGCTGGCGCAAAAACGTTATTCGGTTCGCCGCTACCAGGACCGGCCGGTGGAACGAATTGTATTGGAGCAATGCTTAGAAGCCGCACGCCTGGCACCATCCGCCTCGAACTCCCAACCATGGTTTTTCGTTGTGGTGGATGACCCTTCGCTGAAAGATGCGGTGGCTCGCACCACCTTCGATGCAGTGATCTCGTTCAACCGGTTCGCCGTGCAAGCGCCCGTGATCGTGGCCGTCCTGCGCCGAAACCGCCTGATCCATCGAATCGCCGGTGCAGTCCGCGGTCTCGATTACAGCCAAATTGATGTGGGCAGCGCCACAGAGCATTCCTGCCTGCAGGCGGCGGAAATGGGTTTGGGCACCTGTATCCTCGGCTGGTTCAGTCAGACCGCCCTCCGCCGCCTGCTGTCGATTCCCCGGGGCTGGTCCATTGCGCTTCTGATCACGGTTGGATATCCCGCAGACTCGTTGAGGGAAAAACGTCGTAAGCCCCTGGGGGAGTTGTTCACCTACAACAAAGGCCCCCGCGGATGATCCATAGATGAAGCATAAGGCGAGCAGTAGAACCATCGCCAAACCTTACCGACCATTGCAGATGCTATGGATCGGGATCATGGCCGCAATATTGACCGCTGCCATCGTTTTTGCCCCGCCACCCAACCCGATGGTTTGGTTTTGCTTGTTGTTGCTGGCCGTGATGGGCGTTTTCTATTGGCTATCGTTATCCGGCTGGAGCGCCAGAGACGAGAAGCGAACGCTCCTGGAAGCGAGATTTCGAATGCCCCTATTGCTCGGCATCGTCGTCTTGGCAATTCCCTGCCTGTTCTTAGTGTTTTCTTTCTGGTTTGTCTGGCAGATCGCTCTCACTTTCGGGGTGGTAGCGGATTGTGGGGTGATCGCCTTACTATGGGGAATCCGCGATTTCCAAAAAGCCCGGGAAAAACGGATCAAACGGAGGTAATTCATGGCTGTCATTCAGTTCTATGCGGAAGAACGAAAAAACGTCGTCAAAAGCGTGATCCTGATCTTGTTCTTTACCGTGCTGATGGGCGGCTTCGGCTACCTGGTGGACCGCATCTTCGATTGGGGCTTTTGGGCAACCACCATTTTCCTGATCATCGCCGCCATCCAGATCCTGGTAGGAGTCCTTTCCGGCCCCTCCGTGGTGCTAAGTTCCGTCGGAGCCAAATCGATCCAGCCCGAAGCAAACCCGGAACACGCGCAACTGCAAAACATCGTCCATGAGCTAAGCATCTCCTCGGGGCTGAAGCCGATGAAGGTCTATCATCTCCCCGGGGACTCCTCGATCAACGCCTTCGCGACTGGCCTGAACAAGGATCGGGCTGCGATCTGCGTTACCGATGGGTTGCTGGCGAGACTGGACCGGGAGGAAACCCAAGGAGTGCTGGCGCATGAAATGAGCCACATCCACAACCGGGACATGCTTTACATGACGCTACTTTCGGCCATCCTGGGCGCGATGGTGATCGTACAGGTGATCGCTTTTACCGCCTTGCGCGGGTCTTTTTCCTTTAGCGACTCGGACGATTTAGGCGGCTGCCTGACGGTCCTCCTGATCTCTCTGGTGGTTGCAATCCTGTCGTCCCTCTTTTCTTTGATCGGCCGAATTGTAGTAATGGCCGTTTCCCGCCAGCGGGAATACCTGGCGGATGCCCACGCCGTAGAGTTCACGCGCAACCCCTTCGGCCTTTCCCGTGCGCTGCGAACCATCGCTGGAGGGGAAGCCACCGTCAAGCAGGCCAACATTGCCACTGCACACTTGTTCATCGCCGATCCGCTGAATCGACGAGTGAACGAACGAGAGGGGTGGTGGGCCAACCTGTTCAGCACCCATCCACCTCTCTACCAGCGCATCGCCCGCCTGGAAGCGAAGACTTCCGAGCAAGTACTGCAGGAACTGAACGGATGAACGAAGGAGGCCTCGACGATCGAGTGGGCGATTTGCGGCAGCAGATCATCGGCATCGATCAACCGGTGCCGCTATTAGACGGAGCCTTCCACCCTTATGTCTACTTGGACAACGCAGCCAGTACACCCACCTTTCGTGCTGTGCTGGACAAAGTGAATGAATTCCTTCCCTGGTATTCCTCCATTCACCGGGGGACCGGCTTCAAATCTCTGGTGGCCAGCCAAGCCTATGACACAGCCCGGGAGATCGTGGCGGAGTTCGTGGGAGCCGATCCCGCAACCGACGTGGTGATTTTTGGAAAGAATACCACCGAGGCAGTGAACAAGCTGGCCAACCGCTTCTCCTTTCAATCCGGCGATGTGATCCTCGCTACATTGATGGAGCACCACTCCAACGATCTGCCCTGGCGCGGTAGATGCCGCTTGGAGTATGTTGATGTGCGGGCCGACGGTTCGCTGGATTGGGAGGATTATGAACGGAAGCTGATCCGG
>JBGOWQ010000001.1:0-22479 GCA_041478715.1 Thermodesulfobiota bacterium
CAATAGCTCGGCCGCGCGCGGCCCTTGTAGCGCCAACTCTCCCCAAAAGGAGCTCTCGTCGACGGCTTCGGCATTTCCCTGCAAATGGCTGCAAATCCAGGCAAAATCCTTCTCAGCGTTGGCTGCGTTCACCACGATCAGGATGTTGTCAGCGTTCTCCCGGTAGAGGATTAGATCGTCTACGATCCCGCCCTGCTCATTCAGCATGGTGGAATAGAGCGCTTGCCCATCCACCAATTTGTTCGCATCGTTGGTGGTCAGTCGGTTCACTTCCGGCAGGGCATCCGGCCCGCTGATCCGAATCTCGCCCATATGGGAAACGTCGAAGATGCCAACGTTCTTGCGCACTGCCAGATGCTCTTGGATGATCCCCTTGTACTGCAGCGGCATTTCCCAGCCGACAAAGGGGACCATTTGCCCTCCGTATTTGATGTGGGTCTCGTACAATGGCGTGTGTTTCAAGGCGATCATCCCTTCTTTCCAGATTGTGGGTTTGCTTGCTCCAAAATCAGGCGGACGGTTTCGTCCGACGTTTGGCCAAAATCCTCGTAGAATTGTCCCACCGCCAGGAAATAGGTGGGGGTTTCCAGCGTAACGAACAGGTCCACCAGGGCGGCCAGCGTCTCCATGGCTTCCGGTGAAGCGACCGGCACCGCCACAATCAGGCGGGCGGGCGATTTTCGCCGCAGGCTGACGATCGCTGCTTTCATGGTCGCTCCGGTGGCGATCCCGTCATCCACCACGATCACGTCTCTTCCCTCGACGGATGGGGAAGCTCGTCCTTTCCGATAGAGGTTTGTGCGACGAACAACTTCCGCTTGTTCTCGCTGGGTGGTTTCCTGGATGTATTGGGCGGAAACGCCATAGCGCCGGCTGATCCCGGCATCCAGGATCGCCTCCCCTTCTTCGGTTATGGCACCAATGGCCAGCTCCGGATCCATGGGGGCGCCAATCTTGCGCGGGAGGATCACGTCCAACGGAGCCGCCAGCCGATCCGCAATCCGTCCCCCTATTTCCACGCCTCCGCGGGCAATCGCCAGTACGACGGGGTTTTTCCAGGGCAACAGAGCCAGCCGATCCGCCAGGAGATCGCCGGCATGGACGCGGTTACGAAACTGCGTGGCTATCTCCTTCCTAGAATCGATTCCTCAGCTTTCTGGATCGCTCGTTTCTCTTCTTCCGACAAGGGGTAAGTGGAAGCACTGTTGCGAAGCGGTTTGGCATAGAGGCGATATTCCTCGCGGCCATAGATACCAGTGATCACCGTTCCGTTGCCCAGGGAATCCAACAGGGCCCAAGAAAAGCTGAGATCGCCGGAAGTATCCGCAAACGCATTGTATCGTTCCAAAGCGATGCCCTGCACCGACCGCAGCACCTTCTTTTCCAGGAAGGCCAGGCGGTTGGCGAGCTCTTCATGATTGGATTTGACTCCATTCACCAAGTCCCCGAGGTTGCCCAGAGCTTCCTCCAGTTGGATCCCTTCCGCGCCACGCGTGAGGGACCGGAGCTGGCGGATCAAGGCATTGCTTTTCCGCATTTGCACCAGAAAGAGGACCAAGAGAGCCAAGCAGAACAACAATAGTGCAATCAGAATCAACGGACTATAAGGCTGTAGGGGCTGGAACCAGTTCAAGAACCCGGACATTCAACCTGCCTCCTATTCCAGAATCGCAGTTAGTCTATCACCGGTGATCGGGCGAAACAATCCTTTTTCGCTGCCTCGCCGGCGCAGCGCGCCGCTTGAAAGAACCGGTCGCCAGATCAGTCGCAGCGGTACCGGGCTCGCTCTCCGCCGATCAGTTTGGGTCGGGTGCGGGCCAGGGTAAGGTGCGCTTTGCCGATGTTTTTAATCGACAGCCGCACCGGAACGGCAACGGGCTTCAGGTGCATGCCGATGAAGGTGTCGCCGATATCCAACCCGGCATCGGCTTGGATCCTTTCCGCCATCACCGGGCGGGCGCAATTCCTGTAGGCCAGGGCGGCAAAGGCACCGCCGGCTCTGGCGTGAGGCACTACGGTGACTAATTCCAAACCGTATCGTTGGGCGCAAGCCTCTTCCACCACCAGCGCGCGGTTTAGATGCTCGCAGCATTGCACGGCAAGGTACAGCCCGTGCTGTTCTACCAGGGGGCGGATGCCGGCCAGGATGGCCTGGGCAATGTCCGCATTGGATGCGGTGCCGATTGTTTCCCCGGCGACTTCGCTCGTGCTACAACCGACGAGCAGGATCTTCCCGGGTTTGAGCTCCGCTACCTCCAGCAACCCTTCCAGCGCCTGGCGGGTGTCCGCGGTCAGTTTGGCCAAATCTAAATGCTCGCTCATCGCTGTTCCTCCCTAGGCGTAAACCCGGAATCGTTACTTGTTTTTGAAGCGACTCGATGCGAATGGGTGGAGTTTTTCGCCAGAAGTAGCAAGCGCGGGCTATCGAGAGAATAGGATTGGCCTTCCCAATCGCCCCAGCAATGGCCGAGGGAGAAGTCGGCGCCGGCCAACATCCGCAGTAGTTCGGCCTGGCTGTAAAGTTTCAACCGTCGCTCTGTCTCTTGGCGCTGGCCCCCGGCCAGGTACACTTTGCGAGTGATCAGCGTTTCCGTGGCCGCATCAAAACGATTGCGCTCCAGGATCCAGTGATCCCCGCGGTCCCGCCAGGTCTCCTTCTGAAAGTGGCGTAGAATTGCTTCCCGGTTCTCCAGGTCCAGGAACAACAAACCGCCGGGCATCAATGCCCGAAACGCACCGGCCAACGTGGACTGATTTTCCGGGTCGGAATAAAAACCGAACGAAGACCAAAAAAACGTCACGGCGGCGAATTCCTGCTCGAAGGACAACGCGCGCATGTCGGCCGCCTGAAAACGGCAGGAAAGTCCCTGTCGATCGGCTTCCTTTTGCGCGTGCGCCACGAAGCGGGGGCTGCTATCTAGCCCCACCACCGACCATCCTCTGCGCGCCAGGGACAGCGCGTGGCGACCCAAACCGCATCCGACATCCAACAGGGGTCCTCGGGCGGGCGGCGGAAGGTGGGGGAGCAAGAACTCTACCTGTTTTTCCGTTCGCTCCGGTGAGATCTCCGCCAGAACCCAGCGGGCGTAGGCTTCTCCGAAGTATTCCTCCAGGCGGTCGTCGTCCCAGGATCCGTCCGTGCCGATCTGCATGAGCCCTTCAGTCGGTTGGCGCGGGTTCGGGCGGGATCGCTGGTGCGTTGCCTGTAGGACCGGGCTGGGTCGATAATTCTTCTTCTTCGCAGGGGGGAATCATGTCCTGGGTTGTTGTCGTTTCGGTGAGTTCGCGGCCTTGCTCGGCGGTGGATTTTTCGCTGCCGGACGGCCCTTGGCGCGTGATGATCTCCCAGATTCGTTTCAGATCGGCATAGCTGTAGTACTCGATTTCAATCTTTCCTGGTGAACCCTTGACGACCCGCACCTTCACGCCCAGGAATCGCCGCAGGGCATCCGCGATTCGTTCCCGTTCCTGGGCGAAGAGGTCTTTACTTTCCGGTTGGAAGCGGGAGGTTTTCTCCCGCGCCAGCGTCTCGGTCTGCCGCACAGACATCCGTTTTTCCTCCACCTGGCGGAGGGCGTCCAGGATCTTACTTTCTTCTTCCAGCGCCAACAGGGCGCGGGCCTGGCCATAGGAAATCCGGCCCTGCCGCAGGCTTTCCTGTGCAGCCGCGGGCAAACGCAGCAGCCGCATCAGGTTGGCCACCTCCCCGCGGCTCTTGCCGATGTGTTCCGCTAATTCCTCTTGCGTGAGCGCGAACCGGTCAGCCAATTCCTTCAGGGCGCGGGCTACATCCAGCGGATTCAGGTCTTCACGTTGCAGGTTCTCCACCAGCGAAACTTGCAGGGCTTGGGCGTCAGGAAAGGATCGAACCAGGGCGGGGATTTTTTCCAACCCCGCTAATTGGGCGGCCCGCCATCGTCGTTCTCCGGCGATCAGTTCGTAGGAGTCCCCCTGCGAACGGACCAGCACGGGTTGGACGATCCCATGCTGCCGGATCGAGCCCACCAGTTCTTCCATGGCCACCGGATCGAAGTCTTCTCGGGGTTGTAGTGGTGAAGGATAGATGGCATTGGTCGGAATTTCCAATAACTCTCCCCCTACTTCCAGCTCCGAGCCGGGAATCAGGGCTTCCAGGCCGCGGCCCAATCCGCGTTTAGGCATGATGCTGGATCACCTCCTGCGTCAAGGCCAGGTAGGCCTGGGCGCCCTTCGAATGTGGATCGTACTCCAACACGGTCTTTCCGTACGAGGGAGCCTCCGAAAGCCGTACCGTGCGGGGGATCACCGCGGTATAGACCTTATCGTGGAAAACAGCGCGCACGTCTCGCTCCACCTCGTGGGACAACATCGTCCGGCCGTCAAACATGGTGAGCAAGATCCCTTCGACTTCCAAGCGGGGGTTGAGTCGACGACGCACCAGGTTGATGGTGTTTAATAGTTGATTCACGCCCTCCAAAGCGTAAAACTCGCATTGGATCGGGATTAGAATGCTGTCGGCTGCAGTCAGGGCATTCAACGTCAAAAGTCCCAGGGAAGGCGGGCAGTCCAATAGTACGTAATCGTAGCCGGCCTTCAGCTCTTCTACGATTTCTCTCAGGCGGTACTCGCGCGAAACCATGCCCACCAGCTCGATTTCTGCCCCGGCCAGCTCGATGGTGGAGGGAATCACGTGCAAGTGACGTAGTGCAGTGGATAATACAGCGGTCCCGGCCGGTTGTTCTTCCAGCAACAAATGGTACACGCTCCACTCGATCGCAGAGCGGTCGATCCCCAGGCCTACGGTGGCATTCCCCTGCGGATCGAGATCCATAATCAGGGTCTTTTTTTCCAACTGGGCCAGTCCGGCGCCCAAGTTCATAGCGGTCGTCGTTTTCCCTACGCCGCCCTTTTGATTGGCCAAAGCAATAACGCGTCCCACTGCCGAAAATTATACACGCTTTGCCGGGAACACAAGGGGGTGGCGTTGGGGTACACCATTCCGCCGGGAGTATCGCTCGGGCGTAAGCGCAATCTTCCGCACCAGAACAAGGTTTCGATCCAGATCCCAATAAGGGAGGGTGACTTTCTGGACTTGCTCCAGGGTCCCACCCAATTCGGAGATGGCAAAACGGGCTTCCTCCAGTTCCCGGGCAATCTCGTCTCCCTTCCAGGCCAACAGGGCACCGCCTTCCGCCAGCAGGGGGAGCGCCAACTCTACCAACACGTTCATACCAGCCACGGCCCGGGCCAATGCCCACTGGAACTGACCTCGTCGCTCCGTTCGACCGGCATTTTCGGCTCGCAACGACAAGACCTCCACGGCGGGAAGGGTCAGGCGTTCCACCAATTCCTGTAGGAAGCGGCTGGGATGAAGGCGCGGCTCCAGTAATAGCAGGCGAAAGCGGGGTTCGACCATCAACAGGGGGATCGAGGGAAAGCCGGCTCCCGGCCCGATATCAATCACCGCATCGTTTTCCTGCGGTTGAAATAGCATTCGGCCGGAAAGCGAGTCCAAAAAATGTTTGATCACGACTTCCTCCGGCGTGTGAAGTCCGGTGAGATTGGTCAGTCGGTTGCGTTCGCCCAGGAAATCCAGATAGAGGAAAAAACGCTCCAGCAGCGCGCAATCCAGTTCCAGATTGAATTGCCTGGCTCCCTTTTCCAACCAGGTCCGGGCCAGGTTCATGGCGCGCGCCGGACACCCTTTTCTAGGAAGAATGCCAGCGCCAACACGTCGGCATCTTTCACGCCCGGTGTTCGCTTGGCTTGGCCGAGGTGGAGCGGACGGGTTTGCTGCAAGCGGGCTCGGGCTTCCGCGCCAAGATTTGGCACGCGATCGTAGTCGAGATCCCCCGGGATGACCCTTGATTCCCACTGGCGCAGGCGGGTCCGCCACTCCTCCTCCCGCTCCAGGTACCCGCGGTATTTCAGTTCTGTGGTCACCAGGTCCCAAATCTGGGCGGGATGGTCCGGTAACTCTACAATTTCCCGGATGTCGGTCCAATTCAATTCCGGTCTCTCCAACAGATCAGCCAGACAGGTCCTTCCGGCTAGCGATCCGGCCTTCCTCGCTTGTAAGAAGTCCTGTACTTTCACCGTAGGGGAAACCCGCGTTTCCTGCAGGAATTGCCGTGCAGCCAGTTTTGCCTCCTGTTTCTGCCGGAAAAGGCAAAAGCGTTCTTCGTCCAGCAACCCCACTTGGTGCGCCAGCGGGGACAACCTCTCATCCGCATTGTCCTGCCGCAGGCTAAGGCGGTATTCCGAGCGGGCAGTGAACATCCGGTACGGTTCCTCCGCGCCCACCGTAGTCAGGTCGTCCACCATCAATCCGATGTAGCTCTGGCTGCGGGACAAAACCATCGGTTCCCGTTCCTGCGTGCGCAGTGCGGCGTTCATCCCGGCCAGCAATCCTTGCGCGGCGGCTTCCTCGTAGCCGGTGGTGCCGTTCAGTTGCCCGGCAAAGAACAGGCCTTGCCATTGTTTGCTCTCCAGCGTAGGCCAGAGAGCGCGAGGATCGATCAAATCGTAAGCGATGGCATAGCCCGGTCGCAGAATTTCTGCTTCCTCCAATCCCGGGATCGTGCGCAGGATCTCTTGCTGGTTTTCCGGCGGAAGGCTGATGTTCATCCCTTGCACGTATATTTCCGTGGTCTCCCATCCTTCCGGCTCCAGGAAAACTTGGTGTCGCTGTCTGTCGGGGAACCAAAGCACCTTCTCTTCGATGGAGGGGCAGTAACGCGGCCCGACTTGGACCATGGCTCCTCGACGGGATGGGGACAAGTGCGCGTATTGGCGAACCAAGGCGTGGGTCTGTTCATTGGTATAGGTCAGGTAACAGGGCCTTTGCGAAAAGGAACGTGGAGAGCGCCAAAACGAGAAGGCCAGCGGTTCCTCGCTGCCGGGTTGAGGCGCGGTACGGGAGAAATCAATGGTGCGAGCGTCCACCCGCGGTGTAGTCCCGGTGTTAAAACGGCGCACACAAAAACCAAGGTGGGCCAGCGATTCGGTCAGGAATCGGGCCGGGAATTCCCAGGCGCGACCGGCGGGGATTTGGTAACCACCCAGATGGACCATCCCGTTGAGGAACGTGCCGCAGCAAAGCACCACAGCGGGTGAGGAAAACTCCTCCCCCGAAGCCAGGCGCACTCCCCGGATCGCGCTGTCTTCCGTCAGGATCTCGCTCACTTCTCCTTGGTAGGGGGTCAGATTCACCTGATGTTCCAGGGCGCGTTGGATTGCCAGGTGATACAGCGTCCGGTCACATTGCGCGCGCAACGATTGCACCGCCCGGCCACGGGAGGCATTCAACATCTTGATCTGGAGCATCGTTTGATCGGATGCCTCGGCCATCAGGCCCCCCATGGCATCCACCTCTCGAACCAGTTGGGCTTTGCCGGGACCTCCGATCGATGGATTACAAGGCATGATCCCCACAGCATCCCAAGACAGGGTGATCAGAAGTGTGCGACAACCCAGCCGGGCTGCGGCGGCGCTCGCTTCGGCCCCGGCGTGTCCGCCCCCCACCACGATGACATCGTAAGAACGCGGTGCCGGCATTATTTCCCGATGCAGAATTGGGAAAAAATGCTGCGCAGGACTTCCGGCGAGAGATTCCTGCCGGACAAGCTGCCCAGGGATTGCAGGCTTTGGCGGAGGAGGACGACCATCAGCTCTGGAGAGTCCGGGCTAAAAGCCATTGCCTCCTGCAATGTTTCACGTGAAACACGAAGAGCATCCCGTTGGTGAACGTTGGCCAGCCAAACTTGTCCCGGGTCTGCCGGCGCGGGAAGGCTCTGGTCTATGGCGACAAGCAGTTCCGGTAGGCCGGCAAGCGTCAACGCTGAGATCCGTAGCGCCAGCGGCGGTTGAAAAAAAGGCCAGGCGGGATGCTCTGCTAAGTCGGCTTTGTTTCCCACCAGCAAGAACGGACAAAGGATTTGCTCTTCGATCGTTCGGTCATCACGCGATGGCGGTTGGGAAAGGTCCACCAACCAAAGAGCTAGATTTGCGTCGGCCAGGCGATCGCGGGTTTGAGCCATGCTTAAATCGGCCAAGATGCCGGGGGCCCTTCCCAGGCCTGCGGTATCCACCAATCGCCACGCGCGGCCCTCGCGCACCATGCGCTCCTCAACACTATCCCGCGTGGTGCCCGGGACGGGAGTTACAACCATCCGGTTCTGGCCCAGGAGGGCGTTTAGCAGGGAGCTTTTGCCCACGTTGGGCCGTCCCACGATCACGATCGTGGGCGGGTGCTGCGCGGTTTCCCCGCGCTGCGCTTTTTCCCAGAGGGACTCGAGACGCGCGGAGAGTTGTTCTAGTTTCTTCTTAAACTCCGAAGGGTTCCAATCCACCTCTTCCGGAAAATCCAACATCCCCTCCGCTTCGGCTAACAGGGTAACGAGATCCTGTTCTGCCGTACAGATTTCCTCGGAAAGCCCTCCATTCAGCTGAGACAGGGCTCGTTCTGCTGCCGCGATGTCCTGCGCGAAAACTAGGGCTTGGATCGCTTCCGCCTGGGCCAGATCGAGCTTCCCGTTTAAAAAAGCTCTTTCGGTGTACTCGCCGGGTTGTGCCGGGGATGCGCCTAATTGAACGACCCGGGCGATGATCTCTTGCAGCAGCGGCGGGCTCCCGTGGCAGTGGAGTTCCACCACGTCTTCGCCGGTATAGGAATGGGGTGCCGGCATCCAAACGACCAGACAGCGGTCCAACGAGGTACCCTGCCACACCAGGGAAGCCGTATGCAACCGGCGGGGGGTGAATGCGGTTGGTTTTCGCCCAGTCAAACGGCAGAGGATTTCCAAGCTGCGGGTCCCGGAAAGACGGATCATGCCAACGGCGGCCGGGCCCGGCGCCGTTGCCAGCGCGACGATGGTGGACGCGGTCACCGCGCCCCCGCTTACTTCTTTCGCGGTGGAGCGTATCGGTGCGGACGTGGCGGCAATGCGCTCACTCGACGTTGCACCGGCGGCATCCATTTCTTCGAGGGTGCCATGGGAGAGGGTACCGAAGGAACCGTTTCCGTTGGAACGGGAGGTGGCATGCGATCGCTTGGACGGTGGGCGGGCGGCGCTGCGGAACGGCGGTGGGGATCCGCAACAGAGCCGCTGCGTTGACAGGTGATTACCACTTTGCGGTATGGCTCCTCCCCTTCGGAATGGGTACTAACGTCAGGCTGATCTTGCAGGGCCAAATGCACCACGCGGCGCTCCATCGGCGGAAGGGGGGGCATGGTGTAGGACCGACGCATGCGACGCACGCGCTCCGCCAGTTTTCGGGCGGTTTCTTTCAGCGCTTCTTCTCGTTTGTTCCGATAATTGCCGGTGTCCAGCACCACGCGTTGATGAATCCCCTTGTGGGCGAGCAACAGGGTCAGCAGAAACTGGAGGGCGTTGATGTTCTCACCGTGTTTGCCGATCAACCAACCGGGGTCGGTCCCCTCCAGGTTTATGTGGAGAGAGCTTTCCATTCGCTCCGTGCGGAAGTGAAGGTCGGGGGCATAGCGTCGAAACAGTTCGGCGGCGAAGACTTCCAGTTCGTCTTCTTCCGACAACCGACGAGAAACTCGGACCCGAGCCGGCTTCGCGCCTAACCCGAATAAACCGGGTTTAGGCTCTTCCAGGATTTCGATCTGTGCGCCTTCTGCGGAAAGGCCCAGTTCGTCGAGAGCGGCCTGGACGGCCTCTTCTACGCTTTTAGCTATTTTTTCAACCGAGACGGGTTCGTTCATCTTACTTCCTTTTTTCTTTGTTCGCTTTGATCGGTTTGTTCCCTGTGATCGGTTTGACGGTGACGGTAGCTGGTTGTAGGGATTGGGGTTTCTTGGGTAGTCCCTTGAACGTGATCAGCTGCTGCGCAACCTGCAATAACGAAAAGACCACCCAGTAGAGGGATACGGCCACGGGGATGGAGAGGGAGATCCAACCGATTAAGAGCGGGAATAGGATGCTGATCAGCATTCCGCCCTGCTGTTGGGAGGAGCCCATCGTCTTCGATTGCAGGAACATGGTGCCGGCGACCAGCACGGGCCACAAGTAGTACCACCAGGGACCTTGATTCGGTAGGTACGCCAAATTGAATCCAAAGAACCAGGCTTCGGGCGTAGCGCCCCGCACCAGCAGCGCGCTGGTTCCCACTGTGCCGGTAATGGTGGTGTAGCTGGAGTAAATGGCCACCGGATTGGTGGGAGTGGTAGAAGTGAACTGCAAGCCATAGCCCAGGGCGGTATCGATCGGCACCTGGATCACAGTGGTGAAAAAGGCCTGCAGCGCGAACCAGAGGGCCCACATGATCAGCAACTGGGGAATCTGCAACAGGCATGAAGAAGTGAAACAGCCCACCGGGTTGATGCCGTGTTTTTTGTACAATTGAGACATCGCTTTGTTCAACTGGTCGGGGTCACTCTTGAACTTCTTCTGGATCTCCTGCATTTCCGGCTGCATAGCCTGCATCTTCAGCGTGCTTCTCAGCGATTGTTGCTGCGGCCAGTAGAGGATCAGCTTGAGCACGATGGTCAGCAGGATGATGGCCACCCCATAGTTGGGGATCAAGCCGTTGAAAAAGTTCAGAATTGCGGTAAGGGCATTTTGGATAATGTCCACGTTTTGCTTCCTTTCCTATGGGACCGGGTCATAACCGCCACGGTGGAGGGGGTTGCAGCGCACAATGCGCTTGACAGCCATCCACAAACCGCGAGCGGCACCATACTTCTCAATTGCCTGGATCGCATATTGCGAACATGTGGGGATATATCGACAGCAAGGCGGCGTATAAGGGGAAACGCCCTTGCGATAAACCTGGATCAAAGAAAGCAGCAATCGTTTAGCCATGGTTCAGCAAAGAGGCCAAGCTCAGCCCGTGGGCCAATTCCTCTTCCAGCTCGTGCTGGGTTCGTCCCAAGGCTTCTTTTTTCACCACCAGCGCCAACTTGCAACCGGCTCTGAGCTGGGGGCGCAAATGGCGAAAGGACTCACGCAACAACCGCTTGATCCGGTTGCGGGTGACGGCGAATCCCAGTTTTTTTCGGATCACTAAACCCAATTTTGCAGATTCCCCATCCCGCAAAACATAGAGAAGAAAGCTGGTGGAATAAAATAATTTTCCCCGGCGAAATACTTCCCCGTATTCAGCGTGCAACAAACGGGCTTCCCGCCCAAAAGTGAAGCGGGAGGCGGGTTCTCCTCCACTAATCAACCGTTAGTTTGTAACGGCCCTTTGCTCTCCTGCGCTTGAGCACTGTGCGGCCGTCCTTGGTGCGCATCCGCGCCCGAAATCCGTGCACTTTGAAGCGGTGACGAACATGCGGTTGAAACGTTCTTTTCATTTCTATTCCACCTATTTCAGGATATGGTCTGGTTTGAGCAAGTCATTATAGAGAATGCGTCGCGGGGGGTCAAATAAAGGCTATAATTCCGGCGGAGGACGTCTCGAATGGATGCACAAATGTGGTTGCTTCTGGCTCCTTTAATCGTAGTACAGCTGGGCTTGCTCTTCTTTTCTTTGCGGGATTTGTTGCTTCGCCGCCCGCGGGGCGCCCTGGTCTGGGGACTGGTGATCTGCCTGATTTCCCTGATCGGGCCGCTTCTTTACTGGTTGTTTGGCCGCCGGGAACCCGATGGACCCCGCGATTCAGACGCATAATTTGTGCAAGCGCTACGCCTCCTGCGTAGCGCTTGAAAACCTGAACCTGGCGGTGCCGGCCGGTTCGGTGTTCGGTTTCCTGGGCCCCAACGGCGCCGGCAAAACCACCACCCTCAAATTGCTGGTGGGATTGCGGCGGGCAAGCAGCGGGGAAGCGTGGGTAATGGGGCACGACGTTTGCCGCGAGTCGCGGGCGGCCCGGTCCCTGCTTGGGTATCTGCCGGAGTCTCCGGCGTTCTACGGTTGGATGAGCGCGGCGGAGTACCTACGGTTTGCCGCCCGCTTGTTTGGTTTGGAGGGGTCCGGGCTGCGCTTGCGCCAGGATTATCTGCTGGATCTAGTGGGGTTGCGGAAAGCTCGGGGTCCGATCCGTACGTTTTCGCGCGGGATGCGCCAGCGGTTGGGGATCGCTCAGGCTTTGATCAACAACCCCAGGGTCCTCCTGCTGGATGAGCCCACTTCCGCCTTGGATCCGATCGGTCGCAAAGAAGTGCTGGACACCATCGCGTCCTTGCGCGGAGGTTTGACCGTTTTCTTTTCCACCCACATTCTGGCCGACGTGGAGCGGGTGGCGGACGCAGTGGCGATTCTCGACCAGGGCAAAATGCTGGCCCAGGAAAGCATGGTGGAGCTGCGGCGCAAACACGCCCGCCGGCGCTTGCGGCTGACCGTTGGTTCCGATCCCGGCGAGCTGCTTGCGCGCTTGCGCCAAGAGCCGTGGCTGGAGAACGTTGTGCGCCAAGAGGACGACCTTCTGCTTCATGTGAAGGAGATTGCGCAGGCAGAGCGGCGTTTGCCCGTTCTGGTCGCCGAATTGGGGCTTCCCCTGCGGCGACTGGAAGTGGAGGAGCTGAGCCTGGAAGAGATCTTCTTAGAGGTGCTGGGCCGTGGGAATTAGGGCGTTTCTGGACAAGGAGTGGTGGGAAAGCTGGCGTTCCGGCCGGTTGTTTCTCTTGTCGGCATTATTCCTGGTCTTGGGGATCTCCACGCCTCTCATGCTGAAATTCCTGCCGCAACTGTTGCCGGCAGAATGGCAGTCCGTGCTCGGCTCCCTCCTGCCCTCCAGTCCGGCCGCAGCCGTGGATTCGCTGTTTAAGAACCTGGCCCAGGTGGGGCTGTTGGTATTGGTGTTGGTGGTGATGGGAACCGTCGCGGAAGAGCGCGCCCGAGGACAGCTGGAGCTCGTGCTGTCCAAGCCGGTTTCGGTGGTGGGCATCGTTTGGGCCAAATTCATCGTGCACGCCTTTGCGTTTTTGCTGGCCGTGCTCTGCGCGTTCCTTCCGTTCTTTGCTTATCTGCGGGTTCTCTACCCGCCCGGCGTGGCGCTATTGCCGCTGTTGGTCGGTGCGGGGTTTTTTACGGTGTACGGGTTGTTGGTGATCGCCTTCACCCTCTTCGCCAGCGCTCTTTTCGCCAGCCAGGTCGGCGCCGCGTTGTTATCGGGCGGATTCTTCCTGGCATTGTCTTTTCTGCCCAACCTGGGCGGGGATTTTGCCCGGCTTTCTCCCGCAGGGCTTTTGGCTACGGCGCGGGGTTTGGCGCTCGGTGCGGGCGGTCCCGGCGACGGGGTGCTCGGGCTGGGGGTCGCTGTCGGAGGTGTCGCCTTGTTCTTGTGTCTGGCCGTGGTGGCGATGCGCAATCATGAGTGGTAGTTGGTCTTGCGCCGCCATTGTCGGGTTGCTAAAGTAGTGATCCCCCACGTGGGATTACTTATCCACTTTCTCAACAGGGTTTGTGGATAACTTTAGAGGGTAGTCCAGAGGAAGGGCCGAGGCATGAGCGATTTGCGGGACGAACCAGAACGTTTGTGGGAAAAAGTGCTGGCAGCACTCAAGCCGAACTTGAGCAAGCCCGCCTTTGATTCGTGGCTGAAGAACACCAAGGCGCTGGCCCTCGAAGACAACCTCCTGCTGGTCGGCGTTCCGTCCGAGTTTGCCCGCGACTGGTTGCAAACCCGGCTCTACCCCCTGATCCAGAATTCACTGCGCGGCGTTCGGCCGGAAGAGATCGAGATCGAATTCCAGGTGGTGCCCCCCACGCAAAAAGAACCGGCCCCCTCCGTCAGTGCGGCGGGGCGCTCCTCTCCGTTCTCCGCCCGCTACACGTTCAGCTCCTTCGTGGTGGGCAATTCCAACCGCTTTGCCTACGCAGCTGCCCGGGCGGTGGCGGATAATCCCGGCCGTTCCTACAATCCGCTCTTCGTTTATGGCGGCGTTGGCCTGGGGAAAACTCATTTATTGCACGCGATGGCCAACGAGGTGCTGGGGAAATCTCCGGAGCAAAAAATCCTGTACATGTCTTCCGAGCGCTTCACCAACGAGGTGATCAACGGGATTCGGGATCACAAGATGCCGGAGTTCCGCGACCGCTATCGCACGGTGGGCGTCCTGTTGATCGACGATATCCAGTTCATCGCCGGGAAAGAGAGCACGCAAGAAGAGTTTTTCCACACCTTCAACGCTCTCTACGAAGCGAGCCGGCAGATTGTGCTCTCGTCGGACCGTCCCCCCAAGGAGATCCCGTCGTTGGAAGACCGGCTGCGCTCTCGCTTCGAGTGGGGGCTGATGGCCGACATTGGGGCCCCGGATTTCGAAACGCGCGTTGCCATCCTCCGTAAGAAAATGCAAAACGAGGAGATGGAGGTGCCGGCGGAAGTGTTGGAGTACCTTGCCCAGAACATCGCCTCCAACATTCGCGAGTTGGAGGGCGGCCTGAATCGGCTGTTGGCCTATGCATCTCTTTCCAATGTAGAGATTGACCTGCCGATGGCGCAGTCGGTGTTGAAAGATATCATTCCGTTGACGCCCACTCCGCTCTCCGTGCCGGACATCCAACAAGAAGTCGCCAACTACTTCCAGCTGAGTATCGAGGATATGGTGGCCAAAAAACGCTCGCACGATATTTCCATGCCCCGCCACATTGCCATGTATCTGACGCGCGAGCTGACGGACTTCTCCTTGCCGCAAATCGGGGACGCATTCGGCGGTCGGGACCACACTACGGTGTTGTACGCTTGCGACAAAATTCGAAATGGTTTGGAATCGGACGAGAACTTGCGAGCCGCGGTGGAAATCATCAAGAAGCACCTATTTCGTCTTTCTCACTGAATTTCCGCCCGCGCTTCGTTCGTTTGGGGATAACCGTTCGCATTTCGCGCCAAACCGGCTAGAATTAACATTATTCGCGGTTTTGTGTACAGGTAGAAAAGAATAGGCAAATAAGGAGAAGAGCAAGCGCGAGGGTGTTTTTCACAAGTTCCCCAGCGCTACTATAGACTACAATACTTCTTTACTAAAAAAGACAGAAGAAAGGAAGTTGTGGACATGCGCGCTATCTGCAAACGAGAAACACTGATCAAAAATATTGGGGTTGTGCAGCGAGCCGTATCCAGCCGCAGCACACTGCCGATCCTGAACAACATTTTTCTGGAAACCAAAAACGGCCGGATGCGCGCCGTGGCCACCGATCTGGAAATTGGGATTGAAACGCAGTTTGAGGTGAATGTGCAGGAGGAGGGGACCATCACCGTCCCCTCCAAATATCTGCTGGAGATTATCCGCCGCTTACCCTCCGAGGAAATTGAGTTTGCCGTGGAAAAAGGATCGCAAATTCATATCAAGTCCGATAAAGCGCACTTTACGATTAGCGGCCTGCCTGCGGAGGAATTTCCCGCCTTACCGGAAATCAAGGACGGGCAGAAGCTTCCTATCGCGCCCAAGGACCTGCGCCGCCTGATTGAGGAAACATCGTTCGTCTGTTCCAAGGATGAGACCACCCGGCCGGAACTCTCCGGTATTCTGCTGACCGTGCTCCCGGAAAAGATGCAGGCGGTGGGAACGGATGGCAGCCGGCTGGCCCTAGTGGAAATCGAGGGACCCACCGGACAATCCGCCAAACAGGAAATATTGATTCCCGGCCGCGCGATGGAAGAAGTGCTGCGGATCATGGGGGACGGGGAAGAAGAGGGGATGGATGTCCTGGTGGGGCCCAACCAGGTGGAATTTCATCTACCCAGCAAGAAACTCGTCACCCGAAAAATCCAAAGCAAATTCCCTAACTGGGAGGTAGTGATCCCCAAAGAATTCCAGATGACCTTCCTGGTGGAGACCAAGCGCTTGCAAGAATCCCTGGAGCGCTGTTCCTTACTAGCTCGCCTCGTGAACCACCGATTGCAGCTGACAAGCCAGGAAAACAAGATCTCCCTCAAGGTGACAGTCCCGGAAGTGGGCAGCGCGGAAGAAGAGCTGGAGTGGGCGCAGGGGACCGGCGACATGGATCTCAGCATCAATTGCCGTTACTTGATCGAAGGGCTGCGCAACATCAAAACCGAGCACGCCTTCTTCGGCTTCACCGGCAAAGAGCGACCGCTGGTGATCAAGCCGTCCGACGAGAAGGGCTATCTCTACCTGGCGATGCCCTTGCGCATCTAGGGATTGATCCTCGCCTCGATCAGCGCTTACGGGTTTCGCAACTGCGCGGCACAAAATCTGCGCTTTGGGGCCGGGCTGCACGTTTTGTTTGGAGCTAACGCCCAAGGCAAGACCAGCTGGCTGGAAGCCATGTTTTGTTTGGCGTCAGGGCGCTCCTTTCGCAACGCGGAGGACACCACGCTGTGCGCCGACAACGCGCCCGGTTATGCGCTGTCCGGGGAGGTGTTGCGGGGCCAGGAGACGCTTCGCCTCCGGGCCGGCTACGAGCGAGAGAAAAAACGGAGGAGCATGGAGCTCAATGGCGCGCTGCTGCGCCGGGTGCTGGAACTTTGGGCGGAGGTGCGGGCCGTAGCGTTTACGCCCGCCGACAGCCAACTCGTTAAGGGCGCACCGTTTTTTCGCCGTCAATTCCTCAACCGCTTTCTCTGCCAGACGCCGGGACTTTACCGCTTTTACTTGCTGCGTTATAGCCAGGCCCTGCGCCAGCGCAATGCCCTCCTGAAGCGGTTGCGCCGGGGCGAACGGGCGGAAGGGCTGGACCTGTGGGACGCCGTGTACCTGGAGTTTGGCCAACCGCTGGTGGAAGCCCGCCAAGCAATCGTGGAGCGACTGGAGTGCCAAGTCAACGAGCATTACCGGCGCTTAAGCGCCGGCCCTAAACCGGTGCGGATTGGTTACAAGCCGTCCAGCCCCAACCTGGCGGAAGAATTGCCGCGGGTGCGGGCCCGGGAAATCGTGGCCGGCCTTTCCTTGTTGGGCCCACACCTGGATGATTTGACCGTCACGCTTGACGGGAAAGACGCCCGCTTATTCTCCTCCGAGGGAGAGGCGCGCACGCTGGCACTGGCCCTTCGTTTGGCGGAATATTCGGTTCTGCAGGAACAATCCGGTGAAGCGCCCCTGCTTTTCTTGGACGACGCCCTTTCCGAGCTGGACCAGGAACGGCAAAGCGCATTGCTGAGAATGCTGGTCGGTTTGCCGCAAGCGTTTCTGACCTCCGCCGCGCCGGCGGAAATACTGCGCGGAGAGGGGGGGCGGCGGCTGTATGTCCGAGCGGGGCAAATCCGAGAAACTGACGGCGCTGGCTGAAATCCTGGGGCACGCACTGCCCACCCGATTGAAACCGGGCGTCCAGGAAGCGCAAGTGAAACAGGCGTGGGAGGTCACCGCGCCGGCACCGCTGCGAGCCAATCTTCGCTTTGTCAGTTTTCGCGCCGGGGCAGTTCGTCTGGAACCGACCTCCTCGGCCTGGGCCCAAGAGGTGCGGATGCGCCGCGAAGAGCTGATCAGCCGGATCAACGACCACCTGAAGCAAGCCCTGGTCTCTGACCTGCACTGTGGCGGCCCTGGCAGGAAAAGGCGGGGCGCGGTAAAATGATCTGATATGGAAAACAACGCGCCAAAGTACGACTCAAACGACATCCAGGTTCTCGAGGGCTTGGAAGGGGTGCGCAAACGCCCCAGCATGTATATCGGCTCCACCGACTTTCACGGCCTGCACCACCTGCTTTACGAAGTAGTGGACAACGCCATCGACGAAGCCATGGCCGGAGCTTGCCACAACATTGACGTCCGCATTGGGGCCGATCACGGCGTGACCGTGATCGACGACGGCCGCGGCATTCCGGTAGACACCGTACCGAAGCTGAACCTGCCCGGACTGGAAGTCGTTCTGACCCGTTTACACGCCGGAGCAAAGTTTGGAAGCGGCGCCTACCGGGCTTCCGGCGGGCTGCACGGCGTGGGCGTGTCGGTAGTGAACGCCCTCTCCGAACGCCTGGACGCCACCGTTTGGTCCGGCGGCCGCACCTATCGCCAAAGCTTCGCGCGCGGCCGACCGACCGGGCCGATGCAGGCGGGGGAGGAAACAGACAAGAGCGGCACCCAGATCTCGTTCCTGCCCGACCGCCACGTATTCGAGACCCCCCGCTTCGACGCCGACGTGATCATGGTTCGTCTACAAGAGCTGGCTTTCCTCAATCGGGGCACGCGGATCACTTTCATGGACGAAGAGAGCGGCAAAAACGCAGACTATAAATACGACGGCGGCATCGTCTCTTTCATTCAATACCTTAACGAGCAAAAGGAGCCCCTGCACGAACCGATCTTCATCACAGGGACTGCGGACAAGACCATCGTAGAAGCCGCGATTCAATATAACGTCGGCTTCTCCGAGCAGGTGTTGACCTTTGCCAATAGCATCAACACGACCGAGGGGGGCACGCATCTCAGCGGGTTCCGCTCGGCCCTGACCCGCTCGCTCAACGATTGGGCGCGCAAGAACGGAGTCTTAAAGAACGGAGACGACCCGCTGGGCGGAGAGGATGTACGGGAAGGCCTGGTGGCGATCGTATCCATTCGCCTGGTGGATCCTCAGTTTGAGGGTCAAACCAAAACCAAGCTCGGCAACTCCCAACTCAAAGGCATTACCGAGACGATAGTCGGTGCAAGCCTATCCGCCTATCTGGAAAACCATCCCACCGAGGCCCGCCGGATCATCAACAAAGCGATCCTAGCCATGCGAGCAAGGGAAGCGGCGCGCAATGCGCGCGAATTGACCCGACGGAAAAGCGCCCTGGAAATGTCCCCCCTGCCCGGCAAGCTGGCCGATTGTACGGAGCGAGACCCGGCCAAATCGGAGGTCTTCCTGGTGGAGGGCGACTCCGCCGGCGGCTCAGCCAAGCAAGGCCGCGACCGTGGCTTCCAGGCCATTCTTCCCCTGCGCGGCAAGATCCTCAACGTGGAAAAAACCCATCTGCATCGAATCCTCGCCAACGTGGAGATCCGGGCGATCATCACGACAGCCGGTTGCGGGATCAGCGACGAATTCGATGCCAGCCGCCTGCGGTACCACAAGGTGATCATCATGACCGACGCCGACGTGGACGGCAGCCACATCCGCACCTTATTGTTGACGTTCTTCTACCGCTACATGCGCAAGCTGATCGAAGACGGCTACGTCTATATTGCCCAGCCCCCTCTTTACGGCGTACGGATTGGCAAGGAGATCAAGTATTTCCACAGCGACCATGAGCTGACGGCCTTCCAGCAAACCGCCCCCAAAAACCTGGAAATCCAGCGCTTCAAGGGGCTGGGCGAGATGAACGCCGAGCAGTTGTGGGACACCACCATGAACCCCAACGGTCGAGCCATTCTACGCGTCACGCTGGAAGAAGCACAGCGGGCAGCGGCGGAAGAGATGTTCACGGTGCTGATGGGCGACAAGGTGGAGCCGCGCAAGGAATTCATCGAGACCCATGCGCGGGAAGTCCGCAACCTGGACATCTAAACCCAATTCATAATATCGCAAGCTCGACAGCGCCAACGAAAACGCCAGGTCGCGGCATTCTGTTTGCCAGACGCCGGCGTCTTTCATCGACAATCGATAGTGATTCGCTACTACCGTTTCACCAAGTCCCATTCTGACGCGAAAATAGAGCCCACAACGCCCGTTGCTTCGCCAGGACGCCTAATTGCTCGGCAAGAGATATGCGAGACCTCCTGGGGGCCATTTGCCACTAGGCGAACCGCGCAAGCAATCGGTGATTTCGCGAGAACGGACTATTGGAGGAACAAGAGCCACACCAAGGCCAAAACTGGAAGCAGGATTGGGACCGAATAGCGAATCATGTAGCCGAAGAAGGACGGACACTGCAATCCCGCCCGCTCTGCAATCGATTTGACCATAAAGTTGGGTCCATTGCCGATGTAGCTGGCGGCACCGAAGAAGACCGCCCCCAGGGATATGGCTACGATCAGAAGGGGACTTGAATGGAGCATGCCCGCAACGTCGGAACCGGTGAAACCCATTGCGGTGGACAGGAACGCAAGATAGGTCGGGGCGTTGTCGAGAAAGGCGGAAAGCGACCCGGTCAACCAATAGTAAGCTCCCGGGACACTCAATCCCAAACTGCCCGCATGGGACTCCAGGTAATCCAGCGTTGGCATCATCGTGGCGAAAATCCCCAGGAACAGGAGCGCCACCTCTTTGATCGGGTGAAAATCAAAAGCGTTATCGGCGTGGATGGCGCGCGGGGTAGCGATGTAGGAACCAGCGGCGGCAGCCAACATCAGCAGTTCGCGCCAGGGGGTATCCAGAAACACTGCCACCAGAATTACCAACAGGAACAGCAGATTGTACCAACCTATGAACCGTACGCCTCGGCCTTCCTCGAAGGTCGGCTCGTCCAATCCCCGCCGGTTGCGAAAGTCAAAGACCAGAAAGACGGCCACCAGCACCAGAACCACCAACAACCAAATGTGCCAGACCCGACCGATCAGCCAGAAAAACGGCACGCCAACCAAATACCCCAAAAACAAGGGGGGATCGCCAATCGGGGTCAGTGCACCGCCTACGTTGGAAACGATGAAAATGAAGAAGACCACCAGATAGCCCGAAAACCGGGCTTTATTCAGTCGGAGGAACGGTCGGATCAATAGCACGGAGGCACCGGTGGTTCCAATCACGTTGGAAATCACGGCGCCCACGAGCAGCACCGCTGCATTAATCCAGGGCGTGGTTGCCCCCTTGATCCGGATCAGGATGCCGCCAGCCACCACAAATAGGGATCCGATCAGCACGATGAAAGAGAAATATTCTAGGCCGGTTTTGGCAAGACGATCGTATCCCCTAAAGAGGAAAAGATAGAGCAAGACCACCAGCAAGCCGAGAAAGAAGGAGACAAAGGGGTAATGTTTCTCCCACCAATGACGGTGGACGAACGGCATCACCGCGATGGAGAGGAGCATCAAAAGAAACGGAATCGATGCCCACAAAGAAACATCGCTGGTCATCTGTTCCACGGTTTACCCCTTCCCGCTTGGCATCCTAACAAAAAATGCCTGGAAAACACGCGAGGCGCGCAAGCCGCTCACGCCTGTTCTCGGATGGCTGGCGGCTTCGGATCCACTATAACAAGTGGCCGACACAGATCTCAATGATCACAAGTTATAGGGGAAGGTACCAGGATCCTGCCGCTCCAGGCCATGCCATAAACGAATCCCTCTTCCGCTGCGGGGAACTCCAGATCATCTCCGATGGATGTGGTGTGGCGATGAAACCTGCAAACCGGTCAAGCGGCTGGAGTTACCCTTGATGATGCGCGGGCGAGGTTATGGCGTGGCGGGTTGGGCCAGCAAGGGCTGCAATTGCAGCAACACTTCGCCGCGGGTCAGGGCATCAGAATGGACGTAGATTTGGTGCGGGTCGGAAATCCCATAACGAGCCAGGAACGCAGCCAAATCCGACCAAGTCACCGGTTCGTCCGGCCGGAAGCGACCGTCCTCGCCTCCCTTGAACACTTCCCGTTCGCGCAGGGCGGCCAGGGTAGGGGCGGCCCAGTGCATGTACGGTACGTCGCGAAACGAAGCACACGTTGGCTTGGGCGCAATGCCGAGAATGCGGGCCACCATCACGGCCCATTCCACGCGGGTGATAGTGCGATCCAACTGGGGATCCCCCCCGAGCTTGAAGGAATCCAGGGCAGCCGCCAGGATCTCCTGCAGCGGTTCCAGTTGCCACTCATGCCACCCCTTGCGCAGGAGCACCGCCTGCAGTTCCTGCTTACCCCAGGCATAGGCCGCACCGCGAGAGGGGAACAAGAGATCGATAGTGTTACCCAGGATGGCCCCGCCGGTATCCTCACCCTGGGCCAGACCGTAGCCGGGCACGTCCAGGATCGAGCCGAACGGCAGGACTTCCGGGTCCACCGCCATCACGCCCGGACGCAACTCCGTTCCGTTGGCTGTGCGCGGGACAAAGGTCCCGTCGGTGCACTCTTCGGAGGAATAGGCGAAAGCCACCAGGCCAACATCCTGCGCGGAAGCGGCCGTGGCTCCCGGCACCAGAGCGACCGCAACCAAGACAAGGATCCAAGCATAGGCAAAATTCCTTGTTTTCAAGACAGGAATAGGATACGCAAGCCGACCCCATCCGTCAAGCTGATGCTGGCAGAAATGGCTATCAGAGCTAGTGGTTGCGGTTTCAGTGCCGGAGGATTAGGATTGTCAAGATTTTACGGGGAACTCGATGCCCGATCAGGAGGAAAGACTATGCGAGTTGGGATATTGACAGGCGGCGGGGACGCCCCTGGGCTAAACGCGGCCATTCGGGCGGCAGTGGCCAAGGCCGAAGCGTTCGGCTGGGAAGCGGTGGGCATCCGCCGCGGCTGGGCCGGACTGCTGGAGTGCGATACCGAGCCATTGGATTGGGTGTCGGTGGCCGACTGCGTGGCCACGGGCGGCACCCTGCTGGAGACTTCCCGCACCAACCCCTACAAATGTGAAGGCGACGAGCAAATTGTAGTTGCCAACACGGAACGCATGCGCCTGGACGCCATCCTGGCCATTGGTGGCGACGACACGCTCACCGTGGCCCACAAGCTCTGCCGTGCCGGCGTGCCCTGCGTGGGCATTCCCAAAACGATGGACA
>JBGOWQ010000235.1:0-2928 GCA_041478715.1 Thermodesulfobiota bacterium
GTCAAATCTATTCTGAAAGACTTTAACAATTCAGAGAAGGCAGTTATTGCGTTGTTCCTGTTCCTGAGCGCCGAAAAAGGAGATCCGGCTGCGACAGAGAAGACATTCAAAATGACACCTCGTGTGAAGACAGTCTGTAAGGCTGTTGATGTCGCCAAAGAAGTGGGCTTGAAATATGTGGCTGTCTGTGACCAGGACGAAGACGAATGGCTGCCGAATCTGCTTGAATACCTCACTGCATCGGAGCTTACCTATATCGCCGACTATTCGGACAAACAAGGTGTGATAGTTTGCGATGGCCGTCCGGTGGATCCGGTGTATACTGCCGCCACTTCGGCGCAACGTATTCAGTCAGTATATACCACATTGTCCGTAGACATCCTGAAGATGGGGATGTGGCTCTGTCTGGATGCACTTGCAGCCCGGCGAGTTTGGCGGGAGTTGCTTAGAAATCCACATATTCCCGAACGTATGTTCCTTATGCCCATCGGCATTATCGAACCCTATAGTGCATTTGTAGATAACCGGGACCGGAGCCGAACACCACGACCCATTCTCGACCCATTCGAAAAGATTAAGTTCATGATTGAGGAGGCAAAAGCCTTGGGTTCACCTTCTCTTCTGACTGACACTCGTCATAAAACACGATGGGTGCTGCTCGGTTCTGTGGATAAGGATTTGGAGCCCCATGTCCGTGAAGCCGTAGGAGCCATACCGCTGATAGGCCGCAAGAAGTTTATGGAATGCGAGAAAATGGCACGAGATGCGGGTATTCTGTTGGGTCAAGCAGGTTCCATAGAGACAGACCAGATATTCTGGATGATGAGTGAGACCACACTAGATGCGGCCAAGGAAAGAAAGAACCCCGCAACAGCCATCTGGACAGCAGAGACGGAGCGGGTGTTACGCAGAGCTGATGGCTCGACATTGAGGGGTGACCTGCAAGCCCAGAGGCGGTCGGCTATCATGCCGTACCTGGCCACGATCAACCGTACCAAGGAGTCCCACGCTAAGCTCAATGGCTGGCTGGAGTACCTGGAGGAAAAGGGTCAGGGCGACGAAAAATTGCGTGGCTCGCTACTACAAAAGCATGAGTTGTTGGAATCGTTGCAAAACAAGTATCTCGATATTGGGTCAAAACTGGGTGCAACACCTGCCAACGATTCGCCGGAAGTTTTGAAGGCTTACAAAGAGGCCTGGGAAGAATTCCGTGCTGCGTTTTGTGATTATCACGCACAAATCAAGGGGCACTTCAAATCCGTGCGAGACCAAGTGGCAAGGAGTTGGACTACATCGGGGTAAAACTAATTTTTCACCAAAAGGGAGAATGAGAATATGGCAAATTCAAAGGATGGTACCCAAGCTAGTGGCAAGCAGGAAATGCTGGCCAACCGGTCAAAAATACTTAATCAAAAGAAAAACGTTCTTTCGGGTGCGACAGTGTACCTGTCCGGGCCGATGGATTTCGTTGCCTCACGCGCTGAAGAAAAACGCACGGGATGGCGCAACCGGGTCAGTCAGTTTTTACAAGCTTTCGGCACCACGATTTACGATCCCTGGAACAAGCCTGATGTAGTCGGCATGCCTCACTATGGTAAGGAGGATGAATTCTCCACAGAAAAACGGTATAAGTGGACCTTCGAGGATTCACCTGAGGGAGACCGTATTCGCGCTGAGATGGACGTAGAGTTCTGGTCCACCATGCACATAGATTTGCGCATGGTTGATACCAGCGACTTTTTGATCTCCTATTGCCCAACCAATATTTACAGCGTCGGCACGGTGCATGAGATTGTCATGGCTCGCCTGCAGCGCAAGCCGGTCCTCTTTGTCAGCCCTCCGGTAGTTTTCCCATCGCTGGAGGAATTGGAGCAACATCTAAAGAGTAAGGGGGACAGCCAGGGGACTGAATTGCTCGATAAACTCCGCACTGAAGTTCCCCTGCGCCCAAACCCCGATGCGATTCCAAGCATGTGGTACATGACCTTGCTGGACGGTCATTACTTTTTCGACGGTTTTGGTTTTGCACGCTATATGAAAAAATTCAACTGGGAGCATGGAGAACTGGATGACCGAGAAGAAAAGTTTCCGCCGAAAAGACCGCTCTTACATTATCTGGAGAAGCTAAACCACGAGATACCGCTCAGATACGACATGGAACAGAAGAAGTATGTTGAGAATGTCGACTGGCTAGTCTTCGATCTGCGGGGGGAAAAATAGAATGACGACATAACGACACAGTAGTTAATTCGGAGGTATCTTATGAGAAATCGAGCGAAGAAAAATGGAATTTCCGTGCATGGCATTGCCGGCAGTTACGTGGTCTTACTGGGCATGGATGTAAATGAACAGATGCGGAAAGGACTGCTGGGATTCTCGATCGAGCGAACCGACCGTACCGAAGATCAACGCTACTGGCTCAGCGGATTTAAGACGTTTGAGTACAGTGCTTCCGCTAATCCCCCGGGTACTTTGGTCGATACCCAGAAGAATCCGATCCAGGATTTCCATTGGGGGGATTACACCGCTAAACCCGGGCACACATACATTTATCGCGTCGTTCCTGCATATGGCACGCCAGAAAACCTTGTTCACGGCCCAGAGGTAGAACTGACTATTTCAACCGAAGCTGAAGATGAGGGTAGTCATGCTGTATTTTTCAATCGCGGTGTTGCCGGTTCTCAAGCCTACGTCCGCAAATTTGGCAACTTACCTCCGGACAAGGTGGGACAGCCTGCATTTGATTGGCTATCTCGAGGTCTGGTAGAAGCCATGGTCGGATTTATCCGTCAGGCCAAGGACAATGGCTGGAGTCTTCGTGCTTCTGTCTACGAATTCACCTACATTCCTGTTCTGGAAGAATTCAAAGCGGCTATTGACCGAGGCGTTGACGTGCATATCATCTACGATAATAAAGACCCCGGAGAA
>JBGOWQ010000084.1:0-5753 GCA_041478715.1 Thermodesulfobiota bacterium
TCCGCCAAGACGGTTTGTGGCGGATCGGAATAGGCCCAGCTAAAGCTCAGTTGGGCTTGGTTGGTGGACACCTGCGGCACGATCCAGGGATACGCGCCATTGTTTTCGGCGTTAGCGACCCATTCCCAATCGCTACCATTGGCGGTAAACGAGATTCCAACAACGGTGGCTTGCGCTGGCGGCAAGGAAGTGTTCCAACGGATGGTGTAGGCGCTACCGGCCACCAAGATATCGCCTGCCTTGGGCTGATCCACGGCGATGTTGGCCCCTCCGGCCCACACGGGAGAGAGTTCAACCAGGGCGTCCGGAATCAGCAGGAGAGAGAGAATTGCCAAAACTATTCCGATCGCTATTATCTTCCGCACCATGTCGAACCTCCTTGGAAGTGATACTCCTGCAAAAGATTGTAACACCCTGCCTGCGCAACGGGTCACAACTGACCCCAAACACCTGTCCGATCGAGAAAGATCAGTTGCGAGGCAACAGAAAACCGTTGCCAGGGAAGACCTCAAAGAGTGCCGCAGGAGCGCTGGTTGTATTCCCGCCTATCGGTCTGATGTGAGGGGAACCCCACCAGGGCAAGGTCGCAGAGGCCTTTTTGCTTGCGCTTGACGGGGGCTAAGTCCGCCTTTGGATATTAGCCTACGAAATCGAGATAGTTGTCCGGCGTAACCAGTTCAAATGTTGCTCCCGGATAGGACTCCAGCCATTTTTTCGGCTGCTTTTCCCGCTGTTTTGACGACCATTTGCACTCGAAACCGAACAACCTGCCTTCACGCTCTTCGACATAATCAATCTCTTGCCCGTCGTAGGTGCGCCAGAAGTGAAAGGTTCCGTAGATCCCCGTGTACGATCGTTTTTTCAGACGCTCGGCCACCACGAAATTCTCCCACAGGGCGCCGATGTCATTGCGAGAATCAAGCAGGTTGTACTGGCCGATCACTGCATTGCGAATCCCGTTGTCCAGAAAGTAGTATTTTGCCTTGCTGGTTACCTCGTTGCGCAAATTGCGGCTGAAGCCCCCCACCCGAAAGATGACGAAGCCCTTTTCCAAAATGTCCAGATAACGTCCGATCGTTTTCAGATCGAGCTTGACCTGGGTGGCCAGTTCATTCAGCGACACTTCGTTTCCCACCTGAAAGGCTATCAGCTTCAAGAGGTCCACCAGCGTGCCGGATGAACGGATTCGCTCCAAAGCCAGCACGTCTTTCAGCAGGTAGGAACCAGTCAGTTCCTCCAGCAATACAATCTTATCTTTTCGCCCCTTGGTCACGATGATTTCTGGATACGAACCGTAGACGAGGAAATCTTCCAACCGTTGGCGCAAGTCATGTTTGTTGAATTTCTGCTTCAGCTCCATCTGGCTGATGGGAAAAAGTGTCAGGGTCCGTTTCCGCCCGGTGAGCGGCTCACCGACCGCTCCTGCTAGATCGAAAGATGAAGATCCGGTGGCAATGACTCGCAAATCGGGGAGATGATCGACCAGGATTTTTAGACCGATGCCGATGCTTGGAATCTGTTGCGACTCTTCAATGGCCACCAAATCGAACCCCTCGGCGAATGCGACAATCTGCTTGAGATCACCCGATCCCAGCAGATGGCGGATTCGGATATCATCCCCCGTTTCCAGGCGGTAGCGCAGACCGCAGGAAGCAAGATATCTTTCCAGCAGAGTCGTCTTGCCGGCCCTGCGTGGTCCGTACAGGATCAGCGCCTTGCCGGGCATCAGAAATGAATCAAGCTTGATGGACCGTTCTATGAATTCAGTCATGATGACTCCACATTTTTAGATGAATTTATGGAATCATACTCCATACATTCCACTTTCACAAGCAGTGGTTTCGATATTCGATCCGAGCGCTGGAGCGCTGGAAGCAGGGAGGTATTACCGATGGCTCTCGATGAACTGATCAAGCTCCTGGTGCCAACGATCCGGTTGGTAGGACTGGGGAACTGTCTCTTCTCCAAACAGCAAATCCACCAAATAGTGAGGCCGTTTTCCGCCGACAAACATCGATTTACTGCACGACACACAATAGACAATCACGTCTTCGACCGGCATCTCGTCGGCTCTCTTCTTCATTTGCTCCACAACCCGATTCGTCGGGATGTTTCCATAGAAAATGTCACCACAACAGGCACTTTCCGTTTTTGTTTTTCGCGGTTCCACGAGGGAAATACCCATTTTCCCAATTAAATTCCGCACCGCCAGATGAATCCTGGCCTGGTTTCGGGTGGGGCATGCGTCCAGGATTGTCATTTTTTGGGACCGATAATCCGGAAACCTGAAAAAGCTGGTTTCTGCCAGGATTTCCCAAAGAGAGATGGGGGATGAATCCTGATAATTCTCCCGATATCTTCGATCGCATCCCGGACAGATATTGATCACCTCCGTACCGCAGGGCAAAGGAGGGACATGTCTGCAGCAGGTCAGCCACTGGTCCATACGGCCGAGATTTTCATTCAGGAGAATATGCAGCTTTTCGACCAGATGAGGCTTGTAGATCATCAATGCACAACCCGGTGCGAAAAGTCTTCTCAAGCTTTTTCTCCTGTCGACGGTTTATTACACCAGCTGCTGCAACTGCCGGGGTCAGGTCTTTATTTTTAGCATTGTCTTCTGTTGGTATCGATCGGATTCAATCGGCTTGCCCGATATTATAGGAGACTAATCGGCGGCATGAGAAACCGCCGCCGAAACCGTATCGTGGTCAGGGATGATCTTCTCCACATCCCGTACCGCTGGGAAGAGGTAACCGGATAAGCCCACCAGTACCACCAGCAAGCTGAAGAACAGCAGCATCACCGCCATGCCCGTGCCCGGACCGGTGCCGAAGAACGGGCCCAGGATACTGCCCAGCGCACTATTCGCCGTGGCCATAGCCGGCTCAAATACTTTGTCCGCCAATGGACCGGCCACCAGCATGGAAATGGGCGCCACCACCTGTGCGATCAAGCGTCGAACGGAGAAGACCCTCCCCTGGATGTCCGGCGGCACCTTGGATTGCCAGATCGCCTGGTTGGATGCGTTGACCACCGGGCCCAACATGGCACCGAGGAAGACGCCGGCACCCCACAAGAACGGGCTGCGCCCCAATCCGATCAAGCTACCGGCGATCAGAGCCGGTAGTGCCCAGCCGAGGAAGACACCGTCCGTCTTGCGCTTGGGACCGCCCCAAATACTGAGAGCCACCCCGCCGAGCACCCCGCCGATTCCTCCGACCGATTCCACCGCACCCAGAATGGTGACATTGTTGCCTGTTTGGGCCAACACCATCGGCGTGAAGACGATCCAGGCCAGATTGGAAAACATGTTGCCAAAGAGAAAGATCAGTTGCAGGCCCAGCAGGCTCGGCCGGCTGAAGATGTAGCGAAAGCCGAACAGGGATTCTTTCCACAAGCTGCCGGCTCCCTCCCTTCCTACTTGCGAGCGGGGGGGTTTGGGGATCCGAGCGAGCCAAAGGGCGCCCAGGGCGATCATCAACGTCACCAGGTCGATCACGAAGATTGATGCGATCCCCACCAATCCGATCAAAGCGGCGGCGAAGATGGGGGAGAGGATGCCGGAGCTGGATTCCGCCAGCGAGATCATGGCCGAGGCGCGGGCGTAGTTGTGCTTGGGTACCATCAGGGTGATCGCCGCGGAATAGGCGGGCCATTGAAAGGAAGTAAAGATACCGGAGATCGCACCCAACAAGTAGATATGCCAAATCTGCAAGTTACCGGTCAGAAAAAGGATTAGAATGACCACGGTCGTCACGCCGATGGCGATGTCGGAAAGGGCCATGGTCAGTTTGCGGTTCCACCGATCCACCAGAGCGCCGGCGATCGGGCTCATGAACACTTCCGGCCCGAAAGTAAAGAAAGCCATCATTGCCAAGGCGGTAGCTTGACCGGTAATCTGATATGCCCAGATCGTCAAGCCGAAGCGGGTCATGTTGGAGCCGAAGAGAGAGAAGAACTGGCCGGTCCAGACGATGAAGAAGTCGCGCATACCCACCCAAGTTCGGGGTTTGGGTTGGTTTGGTTCCATGCCGTAGACCCTAGGGGAAATCGCCTATCTTCGCAAGATTATGGTAGTAACCTTCCGTCTGCTACCGACGATCTCGCTACGGATGCAGATTTACCCGCTCTCTCGCTGTCAAGTTTGATCGCTAGAGCAGTTCCCCTGATCTGTAGCAAAAAGGATGGAAGTCTGATGGCGCTGCCTCAAACGCTGCAGGGCTTTAGTATAAGACGGGTTCTGTCGAGACCAGTCGATCAGGCGTGGGCAGGGAAAATCGCCGCATTCAGCGCAGGACTGAAGGTGCTTCCGGTCTACGCAACATTGCAGAATCCAGCAGTCGGCAGACCAATGCAGCGACCGATCCCCTAGACATCCCTGGCAGTACATGGAACGAGTCAGAGCTTCCTCCACCCCCTCTGACTCCTCTAACCACCCCTCACGGCGAAACCAGGCCACCGTCTTAGCGGCCGCTACCGCATCGAAAGGAAGCCTGCGGATCTCGCAGGAAGCGCAATCCAAGCCGCAGACTCCCATCATTTCGCCCTTGCCTTCAGTCATGGCAGTCTCCTTACCTCCGCTTGCGACAGAAGCCAGGAACGATCTGGTTGTCCTATTTCTGACCCAGCCCTGCCTTACTCGGCCAGCGGTAATTGTACGGTAACCGTGGTGTCCTTACCCAGCTAGCGGCAGCCGCACCGTGACGGTTGCTCCCTGACCGAGTCGGCTCTCCAGCTCCACCGAACCGCCGTGAGCTTCAGCGATCATCTTGGAGACATAGAGGCCAAGGCCGGTCCCTTGCACGCCGGACTTCACCGCCTCGGGAGTGCGCTGGAAGGGTTGGAAGAGAGAAGCGATCTCTTCGGATGAAATCCCGGGCCCTTGGTTGGTGATGGTCAAACAAGCGCGATCTGCTTCCATGGTCGTACAGAGGGTGACCAACCCTTCTCGAGGGGAGAATTTGATGGCATTGGTGACCAGGTTCTCTACCAGGCGGTTGATCGTCTCTCGGTCCAGGCAAAGCGTCGGGAGTTCCGTCAGGGACAGCGTGATGCGCATCGCACGGCTCGCGGAGAGGCTGGCCGTCTCCGCCAATACTCCCCGCACCAAGTCGTTAAGATCGGATGGTTCCCGCACCAATTGCATCCCTACGGTCTGCGTTCGCTGACTGTCCACCAGGTTGTCGATCAGGCGGCGCAGGCGGGCCAGGTTGTGTGACCACATCGCTTCGTACTCGGGCCTTCTCCGTTCTCTCTCGGCCGGGGACAGAGTTTCCAGGATCTCCCGCGAGGCGGCCAAGCTCATCAACGGTGTCTTCATCTCGTGCGAGACGGCAAAGAGCAGATCGGTGCGGGCTTTCTGGATGGCTTCCTCCACCTGGCGCTGTTCGGTGATGTCGAGGATGATGGAGAGCGTCCCGCTGACCTGGCCCTGGCCATCGTATTGCGGTACGGAGGAGATCAACAGACGACGACGTGACCCGTCCGGCCGGAGGATCGTATTCTCGTATTGGCTCCTCTCTTCGTTCTGGCGTCGGACCATTTGTCTGTCGACTGTTTCATGCTCCGCAGGATCGATGAACTCTTTCACGCTGTGCCCGAGGAGGTCCACTGCAAGGAGACCGAAGATGCGTTCGCAGGAGGGATTGAGATAGAGAAACGTATCTGCCGAGTCGATGACGGCGACGCCCTCCGCCAGGTTCTCCACCAATTCGCGGTAACGGCGTTCGCTGTTCTGTAGGGCCTCCTCA
>JBGOWQ010000030.1:0-9264 GCA_041478715.1 Thermodesulfobiota bacterium
AGATGGATGGATTTGACCCGAATGCAGGAGTGATTATCATTGCTGCAACCAACCGCCCGGATATCCTGGATCCGGCCCTGTTGCGACCGGGTCGGTTTGACCGGCGGGTAGTGGTGGATGCACCAGATATCAATGGTCGGGAGGCCATCCTCCGAGTGCATGCTCGGAACAAACCTTTGGATAACCAGGACGACCTCAAGATGATTGCCCGTCGGACTCCCGGCTTCACGGGAGCGGATTTGGAGAATGTCGTCAACGAAGCAGCGCTGTTAGCCGCTCGGACCGATAAGAAAAGCATCGGCTTCAAGGATATGGATGAAGCGATCGACCGGGTCATTGCCGGACCGCAGAAAAAAACCAGAGTCGTTTCGGATCGGGAAAAGGAAATCATCGCGATCCACGAAACCGGGCACGCACTCGTTGGTCGATTGCTGCTAGGCGCAGAGCCGGTACACCGCATCTCCATCATCTCCCGGGGGATGGCCTTGGGCTACACCATCCAATTGCCCAGTGAAGATCGCCATGTTCGTTCCAAGCAGGAATTGTTAAACCAGGTGGCTTTCGCTCTTGGCGGGAGAGCCGCAGAACAAGATCTGCTCAATGAGATTACCACCGGAGCGCAGAACGATTTTCAGAAGTCGACCGAGTTGGCCCGGCAGATGGTTACAGAATGGGGCATGTCAGAGAAGATTGGCCCCCTCTCTTATGCCAATAAGGACGAGATGGTGTTCCTGGGAAGGGATTTCACGCGGGAACGGATCTATTCTGAAGAAGTAGCATTCGAAATTGACAAGGAAATCAAGAACATCATTACTGCCTGTTATGAAGCCGCGGTTCAAATCATCCGCAAAAACCGTGACAAGTTGCGACGGATTGCGGATATCTTAAAAGAGAAGGAAGTATTGGAGGGGGAGGAACTGGAAGCTCTGCTGACCGCAGCAGTGTCGAAAGCGGAAGAACCACCCGTGATCGCCACGGCTTGACGGTTGATGGGAAGCAAGCGAAACGAATCGATTCGTTTCGCTTGCTATAAAAGCCGGGATTTGATCAAGACGTCTTCCAGGGCACGAACCAGACGGATGTTTTGTTGCTCCGTTCCCACCGTGATACGCAGAAACTGGGGAAGGTCATATCCTAGGCCTGGCCGGACGATCAATCCATGCTTCAGCAGGTTCTTGCACACTTCTGTCGCGTTTCTGCCAACGTTCACTAGGACGAAGTTCGTATGGCTGGGGACGAAGAACAGCCCCAGGCGCTGAAATTCCTGGTAGAAGAACCGTCGTCCCGCCACGGTGATATCCAAGGTCTGTCGGAGAAACTCTTCATCGCATAAAGCGCCAATTCCAGCAGCTTGTGCTAGCAGATTCACTGCAAAAGGCTCGCGCACTTTATGGATGGAATCCAGCAGCGAAGGAACGGCAATGCCATATCCTAAGCGGATGCCGGCCAATCCGTAGGCTTTGGAAAAGGTGCGCAACACGATCACATTGGGCCTGCCCTCTCGAATGTAACGCAGGGAGTCGGGGTAGTCCTTTGTGTCCACGAAATGGTAGTAGGCTTCATCGAGTACGATCAGGACATGCTCAGGCACGCGTTGGAGGAAATCATCTACTTCCCCAGCACCGACAACGGTTCCCGTGGGATTGTTCGGATTGCAGACAAAAACCAACCGTGTTCGTTCCGTAATGGAGTCGGCCATCGCGGGCAAATCCAATCCGTACTCGCGAGTGGGGATTTTAATCAGAATGCCGCGCATGGCATGCGTGTAAAGATCATAGATCGGGAACGAAGAACGACTCACCACGACTTCACTTCCTTCGTCAAGATAGGCCATGCACAATTCCAGGATCAGACCGTCTGCGCCATTGCTTACGGCGATCTGTTCCGGTAAGACTTGCAGGTGCGAAGAAAGGGCTTGCCGTAGAGAATAACACTGTCCGTCCGGGTAGTAGTTCAAGTTTGGAAGGGCCTGTTGCAGAGCAACCAAGGCTTTGGGTGAAGGGCCTAGTGGATTCTCGTTGGAGGCCAACTTGATTACATCTTCCAACCCGTATTCTCGCTTGACATCCTCGATCGGTTTGCCCGGAATGTAAGGGGCAATGCATTCTAGGCCGCGCTGGTGCCTTACTCCCATGATCTTTTCACGCTCCTATGCGGGTTTTCATTCGTACGGACCGAACAAGCGTAAGCAGCTCCCATATCGTTGGAATGCTCAGTGGGCATACCGCAGAAAGCATAACGATTCCGTCTTCCTGCCGCAAACTATCGGAGAGCTTTGCGGAACAGAACGGATTGGCTACACTTTTAGCTAGATAGGTTTTTCGATCGAAGGAAGGGATTTGTTTTGAAAACGGAAGAAAACCGATTGGTGGAATGCGTGCCAAATTTCTCCGAAGGCAAACGACCGGAGGTCCTCGCTGAAATCCTGACGACGATTCGAGCTGTACCGGGAATCAGGATTCTTCACTCCTCGATGGATCCAGACCACAATCGGGCGGTCGTCACTTTTGTGGGGCACCCGGAAGCCGTGAAAGAGGGGGCATTTCTAGCCACGCGAGTCGCAGCAAAACGGATCGATCTCAACCGACATCGGGGCGAGCATCCGCGGATTGGAGCCTGTGATGTAATCCCTTTTATCCCGCTGGCTTCACTCGACATGTCAGATTGCGTAGCTCTGGCGGAAGACGTGGCCGAGCGAATCTGGCGCGAATTAGGGATACCAACGTACCTATACGGCGAATCCGCTCGACGGCCTGAATATCGTAACCTTTCCCACATTCGACGGGGCGGGTTTGAGAGTTTGAGCCAGCGAATTGCGCTACCCGGCAACCAACCCGATTTCGGAGGGAAACATCTCCACCCCACGGCCGGTGCCACAGCAGTAGGAGCGCGCAAGCCCTTGGTTGCGTTCAACATCAATCTGCAGACTACGGACTTGGCGGTCGCCAAGGCCATTGCACGCACGGTACGAGAAAGCTCCGGTGGTCTACCCCATGTTCAAGCCCGGGGGATGGCCATGCGCTCCCGCGGGTTGGTGCAGGTATCCATGAATCTGCTTGATGTGAAAGCGACACCCATGAAACGTATTTTCCAACGGGTTGCGGAAGAAGCGAGCGTCTATGGGGTAGCCATTCATTCCAGTGAAGTGGTTGAGTTGGTTCCCTTGCAAGCGGTGATCGATGGTTTCGCTCAAGCTTTGCAGTTGGAATCATTCTCCAGGGACCAGATTCTAGAATGGGTATTAAAGGATTCTGTTTAGGAAAGGGACTCCAAGGGCCGTGAAACAAAAACTTGCGACGATAGATCAAGAAAAAATCCGACGAGCAGTGCAACAGATCCTGGAAGCGATCGGGGAAGACCCTACGCGCGAAGGGTTAGTGGATACACCCCAACGGATTGCTGAAATGTATCATGACATCTTTTCCGGAAGCGACGAAGAGGCCATGGCCGAGTTGGAGGCCTGCTTTCGGGAACCTCATTCCGAGATGATCCTGGTGAAAGACATCCCGTTCTATTCGATGTGTGAACACCACCTTTTACCATTCTACGGGCGGGTCCATGTCGCCTACATTCCCAAGGGAAAAATCACCGGATTGTCAAAGATTGCCCGAGTGGTAGACATTCTGTCCAAGCGACCACAGATGCAGGAGCGTCTGACCTCACACATCGCAGATATCCTTGAACAGGGACTCTCTCCCGTAGGGGTAGCCGTTGTGATGGAAGCAGAGCACATGTGCATGATGATGCGCGGAGTGAAGAAATCCGGCAGCTACGTTATCACCAGTGCCTTGCGTGGAGGTTTTCGCTCGCACGCGGCAACACGAGCCGAGTTCTTTTCGCTGGCCCTTCCCTCTGGTGAGCGCCATTGATGCGTCCTCCGGTTTTTCTTTCCCTGCGCACAGCGGCCGAGATTGATCAAGTTTTGAATGAAATCGGTGTCCATCCGCAATCTCTTTCTATCCTGCAGGGGAAGGGGCAGAGCTTCGCCATTCGTTTTTCCGAGTTGGATCCCAGAGCTGCCAACGTTCTAAAACAGGAGATGCTAGCACGAGGGGGCGAAGCAGCGATTTCCTGGAACGCTCTCAACCTGAACCGAGAAACCACCGACGTGCTGCTCTTCGGTACGCTAACTCAGCTCCGCTTGCTGGTGGAAAAACTGGACAGGCAGCCGTTTGGATTGAAGGAATTGGCAATGATATTGGAGCGTTCTCTGTTGTGCCAAACCCAGACTCCCTGGCCTGCATCATTTGGCCGATGGTCCTTTCCTTGGGGACAACGAACGTACCTGATAGGGATCTTGAATCTGACGCCGGATTCCTTTTCCGGTGACGGTATCGTTGGACGTGTGGATGCCGCACTTGCCAGGGCTGATGAGCTTGTGCGGGAAGGCGCGGACCTATTGGATGTTGGGGGAGAGAGCAGTCGTCCGGGTCACACCGCGATTTCTGCGCAGGAAGAGTGGGATCGGCTGAAGGATTTCCTGGCAGAATTCCTGCCACATGCACCGATACCCGTATCACTGGACACGAATAAAGCAGAAGTCGCCCAGAAAGGTTTGAAGGCAGGTGTTCATTTGATCAACGATATCTGGGGATTGAAAAAGGAAAGAGCGATTGCCAAACTCGCACAGGAAGCAGGTGCAGGTCTCGTCCTTCAACATAACCGCGCGCAATCGGATTACCAGGATCTCCTGGCAGAGATGCTTGCCGATCTAACCATTAGCATACAGACTGCTCTGGATGATGGAATGGATCAAAAGAAGCTGATCATTGACCCTGGGATTGGATTTGGCAAGGAGACCGGTCAAAATTTCACAATCCTTAGACATCTTGCTGCATTTCGATCTCTGGGATGCCCACTGATGGTGGGCCCTTCCCGCAAATCATTTCTCGGGCAGGTGACGGGTCAACCGCCGACAGAAAGGGTATTTGGCACGGCAGCCGCTGTTTGTCTGGCCGTGACCCACGGGGCGGACTTGGTTCGGGTCCATGACGTCAAGGCGATGAAGGATGTGATACAGGTGTGCGACCGGACGATACGAGCCGTTTGAAACTCCATCACTTGGCACGGGGAGCCTTGCTGGCAGCTCTCTACGCGGGATTAACCCTAGCCCTGGCCGGTATCAGTTTCCAGGCAGTCCAGGTTCGCGTAGCGGAAGCCCTTACCGTGGTACCATTCTTTTACCCCGAAGCAATCTGGGGCTTGTTTCTGGGAGCGTTGCTGGCGAATTTGGTCTCTCCTTTCGGCTGGATCGATCTCTTGTTTGGTAGTTTGCTGACGCTAGTCGCTGCTGGAATTACGCGAGGTATTGGAATCTTGCTACGGCCCCACCTTGGTCGAGCTAGCGGGATGGCGCTCGCTTTGGCAATCGCTCCGCTTCCCGCAGTCTTATGCAATGGATTCGGCGTTAGCGCTTATCTATTGCAGTTTGGGCTTCTTTCCGGATACACTTACTGGGCCGTGACGTTAGGTTTCTTGGTCGGAGAATTGATCGCCTGTTATTTGCTCGGTGGTCCATTACTGGCCTTTTTAATTGTCCGCTATCGGCAAACGGGAGAATCGAATGCCATTTAAAGTTGGCTTGGCGCAAATTGATTGTCGACTCGGTGATGTGAATTTCAATTTGCAGAAATACTTACAATACCTGGAACTGGCCAAGGCACAGAAAGTTGATCTGCTGATTTTCCCTGAGCTCAGCCTGACAGGATACTACCTACAGGATGCAGTTTGGGATGTTGCCTTGAACCTGCAGGATCCTCCGATTCGAACTCTCTTGCGCATATCCCAGGAGATTTCCTTCGTTGCCAGCTTTGTGGAAAGACGGGAAGGGCTCCCTTACATTGCGGCTGCCTATTTCGAAGGTGGCGAAATCAAGCATGTTCATCGGAAGGTCTATTTGCCAACCCACGGTATGTTTGAGGATGGCCGTTACTATGGTCGGGGGGATCGGATCCGTGCCTTTGATACGCGTTTCGGGCGGATGGGCTTGCTGATTTGCCGTGATGCATGGCACCTCTCTAGCTCCTACATTCTTGCACAAGACCGAGCTCGTTACCTGGCTCTCGTCAACGCCTCTCCCGTGCGGGGAGTAAAGGGGAGAGGGCCCGATCCCGACCCCATGCTGAAATCGCTTTTCGCGGTGCTGGCAAACTATCTGAACCTATTCCTTTTCTTTGCCCACCGCGTTGGTTTTGAAGAGGGCTTGTGCTATTACGGTGGCTCAGCGGTGATCGATCCATTTGGGCGCACCCTGGCAGCGGGCCCTTACCTAGAAGAAGATTTGGTGGTAGGAACCATAGACGAGAGAGTATGGGAACGGAAACATTCATTTGTACCACTAGCCCGCGAGGAGGATCTGGATCTGACTTTGCGGGAATTGGAAAGGATCGCCCATGAAAGATCGAGTGGTTGATCTATCCATCCAAGTAAAGCTGGCACACGATATCCTCGTCCATTTCCTGCGAGCGGAAACACGGAAGGTCGGTTTTCGCAAGTTGGTGATCGGGGTTTCCGGCGGACTTGACTCAGCGTTGGCAGCCTATTTGGCCGTAAACGCGCTTGGACGTGACAATGTGCTTCTCTATTTCCTACCCTATCGGGCTTCCGATCCGCAAAGCGCAATCGATGCGCAAGATGTGGCCCGCTTCCTTTCCGTCCCCCTGCATATATTGGATATCTCCCCTGCCATCGATGCCTACTTCGCACAGGAACTGGAAGCAGACAAACTCCGACGGGGCAATAAGATGGCCCGCGAGCGGATGAGCGTCCTGTTCGACCAATCGATGGCAGAGCGAGCCCTCGTGGTAGGGGCCAGCAACAAGTCGGAGCTGCTGTTGGGCTATGCCACCTGGTATGGGGATATGGCTGCCTCTCTCCTTCCGATCGGCGATTTATACAAAACACAGATTCGCCAAATGGCGCGAGAACTTCAGTTGCCTGCGTCATTGATTGATAAACCACCAAGCGCTGATTTATGGAGTGGACAAACGGACGAGGATGAACTCGGCTTTTCCTATGAATTGGCCGACCAGATTCTTTTCTTGTATGCAGACGAACGGTACCGTGAAGAAGAGATCCTTCACCTGGGGTATTCTGCGGAGATTGTGGGGAAAATCATCAAACGCTGTCAACGGTATCAGTTCAAGCGTCGGATGCCCCCCATTTGCAAGCTATCCGGTCGAACGATCGGCTGGGATTTTCGTTACCTGCGGGATTGGGGTCGCTAGAATGATAAAACCCACTGTGGTCAACGTGGGAGCTCGAACCGATCCGGCAAAACAGTCTATCAATCTTGATGCCTACTACATTTCCGAGAACCGAACCAGCGACACAGGACCCTTGATTCAAGGATTCTATGCGGTTGCTGACGCCGACGGCAACGCCGGGATGGGGGAAGCGGCTGCCAGATTGGTGCTTACTACGATCGCCCAAGTGTTGGAACCGCTATTCAGTAGCGATGAGACTTCATTCCTGGAGCCATTACGAAAAGCCGCGATGGATGCGGACCAACGGTTGAAGGATCTTGCGCTGAAGAATGAGCAATGGCGGGACATACAGGTTTCCATCGCCTGTGCCGTCGTTGCGGACAGCCGCCTGTACTATCTCAATAGCGGGAAGACATCCATCTACCTATTGCGCGATGCGGATCTGCGCGAGTTTGGCAGTCGAAAACCTGTGGACGGCGGAGAATTGCATCCCGTATTCCTGGGCCAACCCGATTTTAGCTGTGAAGTCTTTGAAATCAAGATGAAAGCCGGCGACAGTCTATTGTTGGCGACAGACGGGCTGGTAGAGAAAGTGCGATACCGGGACATCGCGGAAGTACTACACTGGAGTATTTCTTCCCAAGCTGCGTGTGAGCGATTGATATCCTTGGCAATTCGGGCAGAAGGATCCGACAATATAACGGCCCTCGTGGTCGATTTGTTGGAAGAGAAAACCCGGACAACCAGCGGGTGGAAGATTGCTCTCGGGATCGCGATCCTGCTTGGCGTCGGATTCCTACTTGCCTTCATTTTGTTTCTCAGGCACGAGCCCAGCACGACTCCGACAGCTTCGGGTTCCTCTTCATCTTCTGCAACGCCGATCCAGCGGTATCTTTTCCTGGACGGTTTGAAAGATCCCTATGCCGTACTGCTGAGGGATCAAGACGTCTATGTGCTGGACCGAGCCGAGAAACGGGTGCGCAAATATACTCGATATGCGAAGGAAGTATCCGGTTTTGACGGAACGATCCAACTGGCAGAGGCTCCTTGTGATTTGGTGCTGGGCCGCTATTCCCTCATCATTCTCGATGCCGCGGGGAAACTGTTCGAGATGTCCCCCCAGGATGGGAAGGTCACTCCGATTGAGGTGTCCATGGGAGATCATGGTGTTCTCAGTTCTCCTCGAGCGATCGACTTCGATGGAACTTATTTCTACGTAGCGGATCGAGGGAATAACAGAGTGATCTATTTTGATGCAAACTTCACGTATTCGGGAGAGTATTCCCAGGAAGCGGGAACCACCCCCCTGGAAAAACCGAATGGTTTGGTCGTCAACAGCAAAGGGGACCTCTACGTTTGCCTGAAGGACCTGCACAAGGTATTGAAGCTGGATGCCAATGGGCTAGAAACTGCCAGCGTTTCTACCGGAGCCACTTCAATCGGTACCTATGACGGCCCGTCGGATCTGGCTTTGACTTACGATGAAGAGAGGGTGCTGGTACCTGAGATGTCCACCGATCAGATCCTGATTTTTGATGCTTCCCTGGTCCTGCAAAACAAAATCGGCCGGGATCAGCTAGGCGACCAGCGTTTTCAAGATCCCAAGAGCGTTACTGTCAGCGAAGAGGCTCTCTTCGTCGCCGGAGGTTCCAGCGAAGACCAACAAGGTTATGTGTGGCGTATCCCCTGGAATCTGATATTGAACACTCCTTAATGGGACGGACTGGTTTGCAGCTTCCGGCGTGGGTTAACAAACTCTGCGTGGGACCTCTGGAAACGAATAGCTATCTTCTCAGTGGAGAAAAGGAAACGTGGATCCTTGACCCCGGTGCGGAAGGGAACCGAATTGTTCAGAGCTGTTCGGCACCTCCAACAAGAATCATTTTGACCCATGGCCACGCGGATCATTGGGGCGGAGTAGACGAAGTGTTTCAGGCATCAGCAAAGGTAGAATTGATTTTTCCGAAGGAAGACGAATCGCTGCTTTATCAGGCAGACATTTCCTTCCTCCGTTTGTTGGAAATCGCTCCTTTGCGTACAAAGGGGACACCAATCACAC